>NZ_JBEPFC010000011.1:0-92351 GCF_040301705.1 Streptomyces sp. NPDC000151
GCCCGGCGCCGGCGCCGGCGGGCACCCGGGGCGCGGGCACCAGCTGCCGCCACATGTCCGTCACGGCCTCCCGGCTCCACCACGTACGGTCCGTGTGGCCGAGCTCCAGCAGCCCCACCACCATCGTGGTCAGCGCCCGGGCGAGCCGCTGCGGGTCGGTGTCCGGGGGCAGCCGGCCCGCCGAGCGGTCGGCGGCGGCCTTCTCCAGGAACAGCGTGCACCACCGCCGGTGCAGCAGGGTGCCGCTGGGTGTGGGGTCGCTCTCCGGGCGGATCCGCAGTCCGGCGCGGACGACGATGTCCCGGTCCACCCGGTCCAGCAGGGCGGCGGCGAAGTCGCGGGACGCGGTCAGCACCGGGTCGGGCGCGCGCAGCAACTGCTCCTCCAGCTCGCGCAGCGCGCCGAGCGCCTCGTCGCGGACGGCGAGGGTCAGCTCTTCCTTGGACTCGAAGTGGAAGTAGAGCGCGCCTTTGCTCAGTCTCGCGCGCCGGCTGATGTCGACCATGCCGGAGGCGGAGACGCCCTTGTCGATGAAGCTCTGGGCGGCCGAGCGGATGAGCGCCTGGCGGCTCTGGATCGCGCGGTGCTGCGTGGGCACTGTGTCCGTCCTGTCTCTCGTCCGGCTCGCGGGCTCGATGAGCCGAGGGCTCGGTGACGCGGGAGCCCGATGGCTCGATGGCTCACATGGTTCATGGTTCACGTGGTTCGATGCGGCGAAGGGTACCGAGAAAAACCAACCATGCGGTTTCAATATGGTACGGCCCGGCAAAGTCGGGCGCGGTAACCGGCCGATCCCTCGAAGCCGAGGTGGCTGAAGTGTTACCCCCATGATCGCGGCCCTGTGGCGGTCGGGTCGCGGTTCGTCCCGGGCGTCACAGGCGTTGCGGTCGTGTACGCGTTGTGTGTGAGGTGTGGCTCAGCGCATTGACAAACAGCGCAGGCGGTTTTTAAATCTGCAAAGGCGAGCAACGAAACGCGTTGCCTCCATGAAAGCCGTTGTAACGCTTCCCCGCCAGGCCCCCGCGGCGTTGCGTGCCGACGGATTCGCTTCACTCTTCACACATGCATCGGTTTCAGTTCCTCATCGCCGGTGGGAGTCCTGGACTCCGGCCGGCCCGTCAACGCATCGGAAGGTATCGAGCAATGCGCGATTCAGCGGACGTCGGCGAAGGCATCGGGGGGGCGCCGCGGGGCGGTGGCGCGGTTCCGATCCGGGCTGTCGTATTCGACCTGGACGGCACCCTCGCCGACACGCTGCCCGCCATTGGCCGGCTGCTCTCGAAGGTGGTCGCGGAGCAGGGGCGCCGGGTGACGCCCCGGCAGGCCGCGGCCGCGGTCGGCAAGCCGGCCCCCGCCGCCTTCGGGCAGCTGCTCGGCCGCCCGGAGACGGACGAGGCGGTGCTCACCGCGATGGGTCGCTACCGCGAACTCTTCGCACACGAAGTGCTCCGTGAGGGCCCGCGGCTGCTGTTCCCCGGCGTCTCCTCCGGCCTGTCCGCGCTGCGCGCGCACGGCATCGAACTGGCCGTGGCCACCTCCAAGGTGGCGCGCAGCGCCGAGGCGCTGCTGGACGTGATGGGCATCCGCGACCTGGTCGGCCCGGTCGTCTGCCACGACATGGTGCGGCGCGGCAAGCCGCACCCGGAGATGGCGCTGCGCGCCGTCTCCCAGCTCGGCGTCTCGCCGCGCGAGAGCGCGTACGTCGGCGACACCGTCGGCGACATGCGCATGGCCGTCACCGCCCACATGGCCCCGATCGCCGTGACCTACGGCGTGGGCCGCTTCGGGGAGCTGGCCGCGGTGGCCGGCACCCGGATGTGCAGCTCCTTCCGTGACGTGGTCGCCGCCGTGGCCGCCACCCGCCCCCGCCCGGTCGAGATGGCCGCCGGGCACCACCGGATGCGCTGAGGCGCTCCACTGCCCGTCCTCCTGGGGCCGTATCCGCGTCCGCCCCGTACGACGCCCGCTCCGCACGACGTGCCTCACGCGCGGCCGCGCCGCCACCCTGACGGCCGTCTCCCGCCCGTCGGCACGCCGGACCCCCCATGCGGAGGCCCGTCCCTCACCCGGGACCCAGTGCGCCCCGCTCAGCCAGTACCCCGTGCGCGAACTCCGCGCCCGCCGCGTGCAGCCGCCGGTGCAGCCGGCCGAAGACCGCCGCCGCGCGGCCGCCGGGCCAGTCCTCCGGCAACAGCGCGGCGGGCAGGCCAGGATCGGCGTACGGCAGGCGCCGCCAGGCGTCCAGGGCCAGCAGATAGTCGTGGTACGCCGCCTCCGGCACCGTCCCGCGCCGGCGGGTCCAGCGCCGCAGCACCGGCTCGTGCGCGTCGAGGAACGCGCGGTGCCGCCCGGCGATCGCGGGCAGGTCCCACCAGCGCGCCACCGCCTCCACCGTGGGCGCGAACCCGGCATGCGCGCCGGTGAAGAGGTCGACGTACCGATCGAGTTGGAGGCGCCGCACCACGTGCCGGGTCTCCTCGTAGAGATGGCCCGGCGCGATCCATACGCCCGGAGCCGCGGTACCGAAGCCGAGCCGGGCCAGCCGGGAGCGCAGCAGGTGCCGCTTGTGCCGCTCCTCCTCGGGTACCGAGAACACCGCCAGCACCCAGCCGTCGCTCGCCCGGGCGGCGGGCCGCCCGTAGATCCGCCGGTCGCCGTCGGCCAGCAGCTCGCGCGCGTCCGCCGACAGCGCGTATCCGGCGCCCCCCGCCGGCGTGCGCGCGGGCACCAGCAGCTCGCGGCGCTTGAGCCGGGAGACCGCCGAGCGCACCGACGGCGGGTCCACGCCCACCACGCCCAGCAGCGTGATCAGCGCGGCCACCGGCACCGGCCCCAGCGGTTCCCCCTTCGCGTCGCGTCCGTACGCGCCGTAGAAGGTGACGATCAGGGACCGTGGGGTGCGCTGCGGCTGCGGGTCACTCACGCCGTCACTCTAAAGGGGCGCCCTGAAGAGGCGCGCGCAGCCGGAAGCGCTGGAGTTTGCCGGTCGGCGTCCGGGGAAGCGCGTCGTGGAAGACGATCTCGCGCGGGCACTTGTACGGCGCGATCTCGGCCTTGGTGAACTCCCGCAGCGCGGCGACGGTTTCCTCCGAACGGGGGAGGTCCGTGCCGAGCACCACATGGGCCACGACCACCTGTCCGCGCGCCGCGTCGGCACGGCCGACCACCGCGGCCTCGGCCACCGCCGGGTGCCGCAGCAGCGCCTCCTCGACCTCGGGCCCGGCGATGTTGTACCCGGCCGAAATGATCATGTCGTCGGCGCGCGCGACATAGCGGAAGTAGCCGTCCGGCTCGCGCACATAGGTGTCGCCGGTGAGGTTCCAGCCGTCCCGTACGTACTCCAGCTGGCGCGGGTCGGCGAGGTAGCGGCAGCCGGTCGGACCGCGCACGGCCAGCAGCCCCGGCTCGCCGTCCGGCAGCGGCCGCCCCGCCGCGTCCACCACCCGCGCCTCGTACCCCGGCACCGGCACCCCGGTGACCCCGGGACGGGCGGCCTCGTCGGCGGCCGAGAGGAAGATGTGCAGCAGCTCCGTCGCGCCGATGCCGTTGATGAGCCGCAGGCCGGTCGCCTCGCGCCAGGCGTGCCAGGTGGCGGCGGGCAGGTTCTCGCCCGCCGAGACGCAGCGGCGCAGCGAGGAGACGTCGTACCCGGCCAGTTCGGGCAGCATCGCGCGGTAGGCGGTGGGCGCCGTGAACAGGACGGAGACGCGGTGGGCCGCGATGTCGCGGAGCAGTCCGCGCGGCCCGTTCCCTTCGGTGAGCAGCGCGCTGGCCCCGGCCCGCAGCGGGAAGACCACCAGGCCGCCGAGGCCGAAGGTGAAGCCCAGCGGCGGGCTGCCCGCGAAGACGTCGTCCGGCACGGGGCGCAGCACGCGTGCCGAAAACGTGTCGGCGATGGCGAGCACGTCCCGGTGGAAGTGCATGCAGCCCTTGGGGCGCCCGGTGGTGCCGGAGGTGAACGCGATCAGCGCGACGTCGTCGGCGGCGGTGTCCACCGCGGCGTACTCGGCGGGCTTGCCGGCGGCCAGGCGCAGCAGGTCGTCCGGTGCCCCGCCGCCGTACGCGGTGACCGCGAGGCCGGGCAGCGCGGCCTTGGCCAGGTCGTCCACCGACCGTACGTCGCACACCGCATGGCGGATACGCGCGATGTCGCACAGGGTGGCCAGCTCATGGGTGCGCTGCGCGGCCGGTACGGTCACCGCCACCGCGCCCGCCTTCATCACCGCCAGCCAACAGGCGGCGAGCGCGGGGGAGTTCGGCCCGCGCAGCAGTACTCGCGCGCCGGGCCGCACGCCGAGGTCGTCGCTCAGTACGTGCGCGATGCGGTTGACGCGCTCGCGCAGCTCTCCGTACGTCCAGACCGTCCCGGTGCCGTCGCGCAGGGCGGGCCGCCCCGCGCCGAACCGGTTCAGCGAGCCGTCCAGCAGCTCCGTACCGCAGTTGAGCCGGTCGGGATACCCCATATCGCCGAGGTGCGGCCACTGCTGGGGTGGTGGGAGATGGTCGCGGGTGAAGGTGTCGGCGTGGGCCGAAGGCTGTAGGTCCATGACGCATGCGCCCCCTCGTGACGCTCAGCCGTGGTGTCCGAGGGCCGCCGGGGACTGCCGTACGGACGGTTCGCCAGCGTAACGTGTTCGTGACGACAGTCAACAGACCGCGATAAGGGAGCCGCCCTGTGACCGCATTCGCGCTCGACGCCGGGGACGTGGCCTGGTGTGCCGAACTCCGGGCCCTGACCGCCGCACAGCTGCGCCCGCTCGCCGAGAAGGGCGAGCCGGGCCGGGTCAACCGCCCGCTGGTGGCCGCGCTCGGCGAACTGGGGCTGCTGCGCCGGCTGTTCCCCGAGGGTGGCACCGTCCGCGCCCTGGACCTGTGCCTGTTGCGGGAGTCCCTGGCGCAGGAGTGCACCGAGGCGGAGACGGCGCTCGCCCTCCAGGGGCTCGGCACCTATCCGGTACTCCAATCCGGTACCGAGGAGCAGCGAGCGCGCTGGCTGCCGGAGGTCACCGCCGGGCGCGCGGTCGCCGCCTTCGCGCTCAGCGAGCCCGGCGCCGGGTCCGACGCGGCGGCGCTCAGCCTGGCCGCAGAGCCGGACGGCCCCGGCGGCAGCGGCTGGCGGCTCACCGGCGAGAAGTGCTGGATCTCCAACGCGCCCGAGGCGGACTTCGCCACCGTCTTCGCGCGCACCGGCGAGGCCCCCGGCGCCCGCGGCGTCACCGCCTTCCTCGTCCCCGCCGACCGCCCCGGACTGAGCGGCGAGCACCTGGACATGCTCAGCCCGCACCCCATCGGCACGCTGGTCTTCGACGGCGTCCCCGTCACCCGCGCCGACGTCCTGGGCGAGCCGGGCCACGGCTTCGGCGTCGCGATGCGCACCCTGAACCTCTTCCGGCCCAGCGTCGGCGCCTTCGCCGTCGGCATGGCCCAGGCGGCGCTGGACGCCGCACTGGAACACGCCGCCACCCGTGAGGCGTTCGGCGCGCCCCTGAAGGACCTGCAGTCCGTCTCCCACCGCCTCGCCGACCTCGCCACCCGTATCGAGGCGGCCCGGCTGCTGGTGTACGCGGCGGCCGCGGCCTACGACGCGGGCGCGCCCGGCATCGCCAAGCGCGCCGCCATGGCCAAGCTGCTCGCCACCGAGACCGCCCAGGAGGCCGTCGACGCCGCCGTGCAGATCCACGGCGCCCGCGCCCTGCGCCGCGGCCACCTGCTGGAACACCTCTACCGGGAGGTGCGCGCGCCGCGCATCTACGAGGGCGCGACGGAGGTGCAGCGGACGATCATCGCGCGGGAGCTGTACCGCTGACGGACGTACTGTCTCCGGTGGGAACTCCTGGTCGACTTCGTCCACCGGGAGCCGGTGGCCGAGCTCCCGGCCGTGCGGTAGAGTTGATCTTGAGCGCGCCGCCGGGAAACCGGTGACGGCCCAGGCGTTGGTGGTCCAAGGAAAGACGCCCCGCTTCCTGCGGGGAGATGCAGGTGCAAGGCCTGCCCAGCGCTCGCGACGAACCCCGGTCTCCGCACGGAGACCGGGGTTCTGCCATTGCCCCCGGCGGGGGCTGGGCACGGGCTCTCAGGGGCGGGCCTTCTTGAGCGCCGTGGTGACGGCGTCGAGCAGGCGGTACCGCGAGACCGTCGCCTCCTCGTGGGCGGCGGCTTCGAGCCGGCGCGGGACGTCGTCCAGCGGAACGCCCAGCCGCGCAAGGGAGTCGAGCGTACGCGCGGCCTCCGCCCCGGTCGCCTCCTCCTGCTGGACGCGCTGGATGCGGCCGTGGTCGGCCACCGCCCACAGGAGCTGCTCCGGCATCGCGCTGACCGTGCCCGGCGCGAACAGCCCGTCCGCGTAGTGGGTGTCGCGGTACACGGTGTCGTGCACCGTCGTCGCGGTCCACAACAGCCGCTGGCGCCGGGCCCCGAGCCGCGCGTGCGGCTGCCAGGCGGCGCCGTCGTACGTCCTCCTGTGCCGCGCGAGGGCGAGCCGGGCGACGGCCAGGGCGGTCTTGCCGCGCAGGGCCAGCGCCGCCTCCGTACCGATGCCGTCGAGCAGCGGGTCCACCGCACAGTCGATCGGGCTGACGTGGAACGACGCCACGGAATGGATGCGGGCCAGCGGGCGGCCCGCCCGGGAGGCCAGCTCCAGACCGGCGAGATGCGCGTCGGCGACCTGCTGATAGCGCTCGGCCGAGAACACCGCCGCGGCGTTCACGCCGATGCCCTCGGCGAGACAGCCGGTGATCGCCGCAAGGCCCGTGTCGGTGGCCGGAATCCTGATCAGCAGGTTGGGCCGGTCGATCTCCCGCCACAGCCGGCGGGCCCACTCCACGGTCGCCGCACTGTCGCCGGAGAGCCGCGGATCGATGTCCACCGACACCAGCCCCGTCGTGCCGTGCCGCGCGAGGTGGACGGGCAGCAGTACGTCACAGGCCCACCGCAGGTCATGGGCCGTCAGCTCCCACACGGCCTGTTCCACGGTGGCCTCGCGCGCGGCCAGGCCCCGCAGCTGTTCCGCGTACGCGGGTCCCGCGGTCACCGCGTGGAGGAACAGCTCGGGGTTCGTCGTGGCGCCGGACACGCGCCAGTCCTTCACCAGCGCTGCCAGGGCGCCGCTGCCCAGCAGGAAGCGGCTGATGCCGTCGAGCCAGAAGGAGATCCCCGCGTCGTTCAGCTGCCGCAGCCGTGGCGCGGTCATCGGGCCCGCCGGCGGAGGGTGACGCGGCGGTGGCGCGCGGTCCGCGCGGCGGACGGGGCGGCCGCGGCGGCCGGGCGTCCGGTGGTGCCCCGTGCGGGGTGGGGAATGTACTGCACACACCGACCCTCGCTCAGGGCGCGGGGAACCAAAAGGGGGCGCACCGGACTCCGTCAAGTAGCCCGCGATTTCTGGCCGTTCGGGCAAGAATCCGCGCCCCGAGGGGCATGCGGGCCGGCGCCGGCGTGCCCGGCCGGGCAGCGGCGCCTACGCCTCCGCCGGACCGGACCGTCGGCCGGGGGCGGCCGTCTCCCGCTGCTGCCGCAGCACCTCCCGGGCCCGCACCAGGCGCAGGGCGAGCTGGACCTCGACCGCGCGCTCGCCCTTCTGCCAGCCGGACCCGAGCAGTTCCGTGATCCGGTCGAGCCGGCGGGCCACGGTGTTGGCGTGGATGTACAGGGCCTCCGCCGCGCGGGTGGGGCTCTGGCCCGAGGCGAAGTACGCCTCCACGGTGCCGACGAGATCGGCTCCGCGCTCGGCGTCGTGGTCCAGCAGGGGACCGATGGCCGAGGCGACGAACCCGTCCACGTCCCGGTCGTCGGAGAGCAGCAGCCCGAGGAAGCCGAGGTCGGCCATGGAGGCGGCGTTCCCCGCCTCGCCCAGGATGGCCAGTGTGTCCAGGCAGCGCTGCGCCTCGTGGTGCACCCGGGCCACCGACGCGAGCCCGGTGCCGGGACCGGCCGCGCCGACGGTCACGGGCTGCGTCAGGGAGGGCGACAGCTCGTCGGACACGGCGCGCGCCGCGGCCGAGGCGTCGGAGCCGGGCAGCAGCAGCACGATGCGCCCGTCCCGTACCGTCTTGAGCCCGCGGTGCCGGGAGCTGTACGACGAGGCCCACACGACGGCCTTGCCGTGCTCGCTGCCCTCGGGCCGGATCGCCACGACGACGTACGGCTCGTCCAGGTCCACCTGGAGCCGCTGGGCGCGCGTGGCGAGCCGGTGCGGCGCGCGCAGCGGCACGGCGAGGAGCTCGTCGAAGAACTCGTCACGGACCGGCCCGGCCGCGACCGCCGTGCTGCGCTGGATCACCAGCAGCATGGCCACCGCCTGCCCGGCGAAGCGGAGGAACCGCCGCCCTTCGGCGTCGAGTCCGGCGGCGGGCCGGAACAGGACGATGCCGAGGTTCTCGGCCCCCGCGCTGACCGGGGCCGCCCAGAGGTCCGCCGCGAGGGCGACCGGCTCGCCCGCCGCGTGCGCCTCCAGCACGGCCCGGTCCGTCACCGCATCGGTGAGCCCGGACGCCTCCCCGGCCGACGTCAGGACCCGCCCGTACGCGTCGCTCACCACCAGCCCGCCGTCCAGTGCCTCGGCCGCGGTGCTCGCGAGCTGCTGCAGGTCGCTGCCGTCGAGGACCAGCGAGGCCAGCCGGGACTGGGCGTCCTCCAGGTACGTCATGCGCGCGACGGTGGCCCGCGCCCGGGCGCCCAGGGACTCCAGCTCGGCGATCTCCGAGCGCGTACGGTCGAGGAGTTCGGCCTTCTCCAGGGCGACCGAGGCGAAGTCCGCGAGCGAGCGCATCACGCTGATCTCGTCGGGCGTGAAGTGCCGCACCACGCGGTTGGCCCCGTAGAGCACGCCGATCGGCTCGCTCCCGCGCAGGATCGGCACCGCCATGATCGCGGAGAGGCACTCCGCGCGGACGACGGCGTCGACCTCCTCCCAGTGCGGGATCCGGTCGTCGTTGAGGTAGTCCGTGGTCCAGAAGGGCGCGCCCGTGGTGCGGACCAGGTCGCTCAGACCGCGCTGCTTGCGCACCACGAGGCCGGTGTTGAGGGCCGTCGTGTCGCCGTCCGAGCTGTGGATGTAGGAGTTGTCCTCGGCGTCGCGCAGGCTGACGTACGCCATGTCGAAGCCGAGCAGTCTGCGGGCCCGGCTCGTGACGACCTTCAGCAGGGTGTCGGGGCTGGAGGGCGCCGCCATGTCGTGCACGGTGTCCACGAGCCCGGTCATGAAGGTCTCGCGCCGGCGGCGCTGGCTGACCGACGCCTGGACGTCCAGCGCCAGATGCGTCGCCCGCTGGAGATCGGCGAGCCCGTCCGGTGACAGGGACAGCCGCCGGCCGCGCTGGAGCAGTTCGTGGAACCGGTCCGGCGGTGAATCCTGCGCGAGCAGTTCCAGAACGGCCAGTGCCGGGACGCCGATGGACTCCTCGCCCTTCACCTTTGCATCTCCCCCCGAGACCCCGAACGCGTCGAGCCGCTTGAATGTATGTGCCGCCGTGGGCCGAGTCAAGCACGAGTCAAGCCCCGGTCAAGCGGCTGACCTGGAAATTCGCATTCTGCCGGTGGCTGCGACATCACTCGGCGGCCGCGCGGTGTTGTGGGACCACCTTTTGCCCGCCGTCCGGCTCGGCAACGATCAACGCGGGGGCCGGGAACGGACTTCGCCCGGGGGTGGCGACGACGTTCGCGGCGATCAATGAGAAACGGGGGCGGGATGGCCGCGATCAAGAACTACGTGCTTTCTCTGGAGCGGAGCAGAGCGGCGCTGCTGCACAAGGAACGGCCGCGGACGTTCGCCATGGCGGGCGCCGAATGGGATTTGCTGGACGGGGTGTTCGCGCCGCCTTTCTCCGCCTCGACCGGCGCGGCCATGGAACTCCTCGGCCTCACCGGGCCGGACCCGGCACTGTGGCGTGGCTCGTTCCTGGAGGTCGGCTGCGGTACCGGAATCATCGCCGTGTCCGCCGCACGGGCGGGCTGCGACCGCGTCACGGCCCTCGATATCAGCGCGGACGCCGTACGGAACGCCGCCATGAACGCGGCCCGCCACCACGTGGCCGACCGCGTGAAAGCCGTGCACAGCGACCTCTTCGACGGACTCGTGCCGGGCGACCGGTACGACACCGTTTACTGGCACTCGAATTTCGTCCTGGCCCCGCCGGAGTACCGCTACCTGTCGGTGCACGAGCAGGCGTACGTCGACCCCGGCTACCGCGCTCACCGGCGCTATCTCGCCGAGGCACCGTCGTACGTGACGCCCGGCGGAAGGGCCCTGCTGCACTTCAGCGAGCGCGGCGACCTCGCGTCGCTGGAGGCGATGGCCGCGGACTGCGGCCGCCGGCTGCGGGTGCTGCGCAGCCGCACGGTGCGCGAGGGCGCGGAAAACGTCGGGCACTTTCTTCTGGAGATCACCGATACGGCGACCGAGCGGCGCGCGGCGGCCCGCTGAACCGGCGGCGCCGAATGCGAGAAAGCCTTGTCGGCCCCGAGTACTCCCCTTCGTACGTACTCCTTCGTACTCCTTCCCGAGCTGAGAAAAGAATCGTGCGGACTCTGCTGATAGACAACTACGACTCCTTCACCTTCAACCTCCACCACTACCTGTCCCGGGTCAACGGAGTCGAGCCCGTGGTGCTCCGGAACGACGACCCGCGGTGGGATCCGGCGCTGCTCGCCGAATTCGACAACGTCGTACTGTCACCGGGACCCGGAAACCCCGGCCGCCCGGCCGATTTCGGAATCTGCCGGGAGATCGCCGAACGCGGCGACATTCCGGTGCTCGGCATCTGCCTGGGCCACCAGGGGCTGGCGCTGCTGCACGGCGGCACCGTCGCCCGGGCCCCGGAGCCGCGGCACGGCCGCACGTCACTGGTGCGGCACACCGGCACCGGACTCTTCCGCGGCCTGCCCTCGCCCTTCGAAGTGGTGCGCTACCACTCGCTGGCGGTGACGGACCTGCCGGACGGGATGGAGGCGGTGGCGTGGACCGAGGACGGCGTCCTGATGGGGCACCGGCACCGGTCCCGCCCCCTGTGGGGAGTGCAGTTCCACCCGGAGTCGATCCTCACCCAGTACGGCCATGAACTCCTGGCGAACTTCCGCGAGCTGACCGCGGAATGGCAGGCGGGACGGGGTACCGGACGCGGTGCCGGACGACGAGACGCACCGCACGTACCCGCCGTCGCGGAGCCCGTCGAGCCCGCCGGACCCGTCACGCCCGCCGCCCCCGACGTACCCGTCGTGCGCCGGCTGCGTGTCCTGACCGAGCAGCTGCCGACACGATGGCGCGACGAGGTCGCCCACCAGCGGCTCTTCGGCCGCAGCGAGAACGCGTTCTGGCTGGACAGCAGCAGGGCCGACGCGGACGCCGGGCGGTTCTCCGTCATGGGCGACGCCGCGGGGCCGCTCGCGCGCGTGGCCAAGGCCGATGTGTGGAGCCGCACCGTCACGGTGAGCTCCGCCGAGGGCCTGCAGATCGTCACGGGCGAGTTCCTCGACTGGCTCGACCGGGACCTGCGCGGCATGGAGACCGAGCTGCCCGACGTGCCCTTCGAATTCACCCTCGGCTGGGTCGGCTACCTCGGGTACGAGCTGAAGACGGAGTGCGGCGGCGACCTGGTGCACCAGGCGGAGGACGCCGACGCCGCCATGGTGTTCGCCGACCGCGCCGTGGTCCTGGACCACCTCACCGGGACCACCCATCTGCTGGCGCTGGCGGAGGACGACGACGAGCGCGACGCGCGCTCCTGGCTCACCGCCACCGCGCGGACGCTGGAGTCCCTCGCGGGTGTGCCCGCCGGCGAACCGGCCCCGCCGGCCCCGACCGCCGGGATCCGGCTGCGCCACGAGCGCGACGGCTACCTGCGGCTGATCGACGCCTGCCAGGAGGAGATCGCCGCCGGGGAGACCTACGAGGTCTGCCTGACGAACCTGGCCGAGGCGGACTGCCCCCTCGACCCGTGGGAGGGCTACCGCGCGCTGCGCCGCTTCAGCCCCGCCCCGTACGCCGCGCTGCTGCGCTTCGGCGCGCTGTCCGTGCTCAGCACGTCGCCCGAGCGGTTCCTGCGGGTGAGCGCGGCGGGCGTCGCCGAGTCCAAGCCGATCAAGGGCACCCGGCCGCGCGGGGCGACCGCGTCGGAGGACGCCGCGATCGTCGCGGAGCTGCGCGCGAACGAGAAGGACCGCGCGGAGAACCTGATGATCGTCGACCTGGTGCGCAACGACCTCGGCCGGCACGCCGAGATCGGCTCCGTCGAGGTCACGGGGCTCTTCGACGTCGAGTCGTACGCCACCGTCCATCAACTGGTCAGCACCGTACGCGCCAGGCTGCGCGCTGACCGTACCGCGGTGGAGTGTGTGCGGGCCGCGTTCCCCGCCGGGTCCATGACGGGCGCGCCGAAGGTACGCACGATGCAGATCATCGACCGGCTGGAGGGCGGACCGCGCGGCGTCTACTCGGGGGCCATCGGCTACTTCTCGCTGTCCGGGGCCGCCGACCTGAGCGTGGCGATCCGCACGGCGGTGGTCACGCCCGGGCGCGTCCGCTACGGCGTGGGCGGAGCCATCGTCGCGTTGTCGGACTCGGAGGAGGAGTTCGAGGAGACGGCGGTCAAATCGGCGCCGCTGCTGATGCTCACCGGAGCCGAGTTCCCGGGCCGCCGCAGGACGGACTCGGTCCCCGGGTGACTCCCGGGAAGCGGTGGTGCGGGCCCCGCCCCGTCGCGGTGCCCGCACCACCGGCACGGTGTCCCCGCCACCGCAGCGGCCGCGCGCGGGCGGCACAAAAGGCGTGACAGGGCGGCCGGGTGGTGGTGGGAGCACCACCCGGAGGCGCAAGAGGGGAGCCTGCGCACCTCGTCCGAGGCGGCCGGCCGGAGCGATTCTTGAGGCGGTCGAAGGATCACCGTGTCAGAGGGGGAGACCCGTGGTTGTGTCCGTCAGTGCAGGAAGAGCGGTACGCGAGCAGTCCTGGTCCGCCGCGCCGTCCGGGCCCGCGGGAGCGCCGGAGGCCCGGGAGGCGGTGACCCGCGGACTGGGCGACGTGCTGTTCGCCTCGTTCGCCCGCAGGGACCAGCGCCGCAAGGGGGAGCAGTACCTGCGCGGGCTGCTGCAGACGGAGGGCCGCAAGTCCATCCGTAACATCGCGGCCCAGGTGGGCGGTTCGGCCACCGAGCAGAGCCTGCACCACTTCATCAGCAGCTCCACCTGGGACTGGCAGCCCGTGCGCGAGGCGCTCGCCGGCCACCTCTCGCGGCTCGCCACGCCGCAGGCATGGGTGGTGCACCCGATGGCCATCCCCAAGGCCGGCGACCAGTCGGTGGGCGTGGACTACGGCGTCGACCCCTGTACGGGCATCTTCCGGGGCCAGCGCGCCTTCGGCGTGTGGTACGCCACCGAGACGCTCAACACCCCCGTCAACTGGCGGCTTTTCCTGCCGGGCTCCTGGGACGGTGACGAGGAGCGGCGGCGCCAGGCCGAGATCCCCGAGGGAGCGGGCGGGGAGACCCTGGAACAGTGCGCCGCGGCGGCTGTACTGGAGGTGATGGCGTCCTGGCGGGTGCCCGCCCGCCCGGTGGTGCTCAACACCCACATCAACCGGATCGGCGCCACCATCGGCCGGTTCAGCGCCGCCGGGGTCCCGGTGATCGCCCGGATCCGCGGGACGGACCGGCTCATGATGGGCGACCCGGCGCTGCCCGGCTACGACGGGGGAGCGCTGACGGCCGAGCGGATCCTCGCGGGCGTGCGCGGGCTGCGCCGCCCCGTCCGCGCGGCCGGCACGGGCGACACGCTGGCCGTCGCGGTCCGGGTGGCGTGCGTCGGCGAGCCGCCGCGCCGGCGCCGGGGCGGCGCGGCCGACGCCCCGGGTGACCTCGTGCTCGTCGGGGAGTGGCGGGACCCGCAGGGCCCGCCCGCCGCCCTGTGGGTCACCAATATGACGGCGGTCCCCGCGGGGGCGCTGCTGCGGCTGACCGGGCTCGGCGGCCGGGCCTGCCAGGACCTCGCGGCGGCGGGCGAGGACGTGGGGCTCAAGGACTTCGAGGGCCGCTCGTTCCGCGGCTGGCACCGCCACATGACCCTGGCCTCCGCCGCGCACGCCGTGGCCGCCCTGTCGCGCACCGGCGGCGCCCCACCAGTGGGCGCAGGGCGGGGACTTGACGGACTCCGGACCACCTGACGTAGTCGCGCCGCCGGCGTTGGCGCCGGTCCGCGCGTGCCGCACGATTCAGGCCACAGGGCGCCGCGCGGAGACGATTTCCGGCGGCCCGGAGGGGGAGCATCCGTGACATCCATCGGGAAGCCGGACGGTGACGGCCGGCCCGGTTCCGCGACCGTCGAGAGCGTGCCGATCGACCGGCTCAAGCCGTCCGACTCGCCGCGCGGCGGTTCCTGCGACGAGAGCCACGTCCGCGCGCTCGCCGACTCCGGCCGGGAGTTCGAGGCCATCGTCGTGCACCGGCCGACGATGCGGGTCATCGACGGCATGCACCGGCTCCGCGCCGCCCGGCTGCGCGGCCACCACGCCATCGCGGTGCGCTTCTTCGACGGCAGCGAAGCGGACGCGTACGTGCTCTCCGTCCAGCTGAACGTCCGGCACGGCCTGCCGCTGTCACGGGCCGAGCGCCGCGCCGCAGCCGAGCGCATCCTGCGTACCCACCCCCACTGGTCCGACCGGGCCATCGCGGAGCGCACCGGCCTCAGCGGCAAGACCGTCGGCAAGCTGCGCGGGTGTGCGAGTGCGGAAATTCCTCAGCCGCACACCAGGGTCGGCAGGGACGGCACCGTACGGCCGGTCAGCAGCCTCGACGGGCGGCTGCGCGCGGCCGGCCTGATCGCGGCCGACCCCACCGCCTCGCTGCGCGAACTGGCGCGCAGGTCGGGGCTGTCCACGGCGACGGTGCGCGACGTGCGCGACCGGCTGCGGCGGGGCGAGGACCCCGTGCCAGGGGGCGGCCGCGGCTCCGGCGGGCCCCTGGCGCGTACGAATGCACCTGCCGGGCCGTCCCTGCGGCTCGACGCCGGGAGCGGGACGGGGGAGGGCGAGGAGCGCCCCGACCCGGTGGCCACGGCGGTGCGCAAACTCGTCAAGGACCCGTCCCTGAAGGGCAGCGAGCCCGGCCGGCAGCTGCTGCGCGCCCTTCTCGCCACCGAGCTCACCCCCCACCAGTGGCGGCGGATCGCGGCCGCCCTGCCCGGACACTGCGCACCACTGGTGCGCACCGTCGCCGCCCAGCGGGCCGCCGAGTGGAACGCCCTGGCCGACGCGGTCCCCCCGCGCGTCCAGGGCGCCGCCTGACCTTCCCCCAGGCGTCCAGGCTTCCTGCCTTCCCGGGCCGAGCGCCGGGGCAGCCCGTACCGACGGGCCGCCCCGGCGTGCCCGTATTTCCGCGTCCGCGGCAAAGAAATCCGACTGTTGAAATCCGACCGTTGAAGATTCTTCCGTACCCGGCATCCGGTCATTAGGCTGCGATGAGTCCGATACGGGAATTGCCGTGACCGCCGCCTTCGGCGAGCGACATCCGGCCGGCCCGTGACGCGCTTTCCCGCCGTCCGGACCTCCTGCGCGCAAAGCGCCTCCGCCATTCATCCGGCAGTCATCAGCCATGCACTGCGAAGGGATTTCCATGTCTGAAACCGCAGCCTCCCAGGGATTCGCCGACGCGGCCGAACTGCGCCGCGCGCACCGGGCCGTCGTGGAGCAGTACATGCACACCAAGGGCGAGGCCCGCCTCCGGCGGCACAAGCTCTTCACCGAGGACGGCAGCGGTGGCCTGTGGACCACCGACACCGGTTCCCCGATCGTCATCAACGGACGGGACCGCCTCGCCGAGCACGCCGTCTGGTCGCTGAAGTGCTTCCCGGACTGGGAGTGGTACAACATCCGCGTTTTCGAGACGGATGACCCGAACCACTTCTGGGTCGAATGCGACGGGCACGGCAAGATTCGGTTCCCCGGTTATCCCGAGGGTTACTACGAGAATCACTTCCTGCACTCGTTCTCGCTGGAGAACGGGAAGATCAAGCAGAACCGCGAGTTCATGAACCCCTTCGAGCAGCTGCGCGCGCTCGGCATTCCGGTGCCCGAGATCAAGCGCGAAGGAATACCCACCTGACGGTTCCTCCCCCTCGGCGGAGCCGGCCCTTCCCCCCTTGGAGAGCAACATGGAAAACGTTCTGCGCGCCTTCGAGTCCCGCGCCGCGCTGCAGCAGCCGCAGTGGGCCGACCCGCATCAGCTCCAGCGGGTCAGGGAGACCCTGGAGGCCAGGCCCCCGCTCGCCAGGGCCGACGACATCCGTACGCTGCGTTCCCTGCTCGCCCGGGTCGCCGCCGGCGAAGCCATGGTGGTGCAGGCCGGGGACTGCGCCGAGGACGTGAACGAGCACACGCCCGGCTATGTGGCCCGCAAGGCCGCGCTCCTGGACCTGCTGGCGGGCGTCCTGCGGATGGCGACGCACAAGCCGGTCATCAGGGTGGGCCGGATAGCGGGCCAGTTCGCCAAGCCGCGCTCGAAGGCCACCGAGTGCATCGGCGGGGTCGAACTCCCCTCGTACCGCGGCGACATGGTGAACGGCCCGGAGCCGGACGCCGAGAGCCGGCGCCCCGATCCGCTGCGCGTCCTCGCCGGGTACATGGCGGCCAACGACATCGTGGAACACCTGGGGTGGAAGGGCCGCGCCGAGGGCCAGGGCATCGAGGCACCGGTGTGGACCAGCCACGAGGCCCTGCTCCTCGACTACGAAGTGCCGATGCTGCGCCGGGACGAGCACGGCGGGAGCTACCTCGGCTCCACGCACCTGCCGTGGATCGGGGAGCGGACCCGTCAGGTGGAGGGCGCCCATGTCGCCCTGCTCGCCCAGGTGTTCAACCCAGTCGCCTGCAAGGTCGGCCCGGGCATGACGCCCGAGGAACTGCTGGCCCTGTGCGAGCGCCTCGACCCCGGCCGTGACCCCGGCCGGCTCACGCTGATCGCCCGCATGGGCGCCGACCTGGTCGCCGACCGGCTGCCCCCGCTCGTCGAGGCGGTCCGCGCCGCGGGCCACCCGGTGATCTGGCTGACCGACCCGATGCACGGCAACACCGTCTCGGCCCCGGACGGCCACAAGACCCGCATGGTGGCGACGGTCGCGCGCGAGGTGCGCGACTTCCAGCAGGCCGTGCTCGCCGGCGGGGGCATCGCCGGCGGCCTGCACCTGGAGACCACGCCGGACGACGTCACCGAGTGCGCCACCGATCAGGCCGGCCTCGCCCGGGTCGGCGAGAAGTACACCAGCCGCTGCGACCCGCGCCTGAACCCGTGGCAGGCCGTCGACGTGGTCTCGGCCTGGAACGGCTGACCGGAACGGCCGACTGCACCGGCCGACTGCACCGGCCGACCCCTTCCCGACATCAGAAGCTGGAGGTCAGGGCCATGCCCGGCATACCGCCCATCGAACCCTACGCACTGCCCACCGCGGGTGAGCTGCCCGCCAACACCGCCCGCTGGACCATCGACCCGGCCCGCGCCGTCCTGCTGGTCCACGACATGCAGCGGTACTTCCTCGAGCCCTTCCCGGAGCCCCTGCGCACCGAGCTCGTCGCCAACGCCGCGCTGGTGCGGCGGTGGAGCGCCGCGCACGGCGTCCCGGCCGCCTACACCGCCCAGCCCGGCGGTATGGACGACCGGCAGCGCGGTCTGCTCAAGGACTTCTGGGGGCCGGGCATGCGCACCGACCCCGCCGACCGCGAGGTCGTCGACGAACTGGCACCCGGACCCGAGGACTGGCGGCTCACCAAGTGGCGCTACAGCGCCTTCTTCCGCTCCGACCTGCTGGAGAGGATGCGGGCCGCCGGGCGGGACCAGCTGATCGTGTGCGGCGTGTACGCACACGTCGGGGTCCTGATGTCGGCGGTCGAGGCGTTCAGCCACGACATCCAGCCGTTCCTGGTCGCCGACGCCGTCGCCGACTTCTCGGCGGAGTACCACCACCTGGCACTCCGGTACGCCGCCGAGCGCTGCGCCACGGTCCTCACCGCCAAGGAGGTACTGGCGTGAACGCGGGTCTCCTCGACCGGATCCTGGGCCCGGAACCGGGGCCGTTCGCCCTGCTGCACCGGCCCGAGACGACCGGCCCCGGACACCTGGATGTCCTGGTCGGCGAGGTGTCCTACCCGGAGTCGCTGGCACAGATCCCACTGCCGGACGGTCCCGCGCCTGCCACCGGGGTGCGCCACGAGGTCCTGACCGTCATCCCTTACCGGCAGATCGCCGAACGCGGATTCACCGCGGCCGACGACGGGGCGCCCCTGATCGCCCTGACCGTCACCGGCCAGGAGACCGTCCGCGTCGAGGACGCGGCCGCCCGCATCGGCGATGTGCCGACCGAACTGCGCGACGCCCACTTCGACGTGGACGACGAGGAGTACGCCGAGACCGTCCGCAAGGTCATCGCCGAGGCCATCGGTGAGGGCGAGGGCGCCAACTTCGTCCTCAAGCGCTCGTTCGTCGCCGACATCAGCGACTTCGGACCGCGCAGCGCCCTGGCCCTCTTCCGGCGCCTGTGGGAGCGGGAGACCGGCGCCTACTGGACGTTCGTCATCCACACCGGCGACCGCACCTTCGTCGGCGCCTCACCCGAGCGGCACATCAGCCTCCGCGACGGCGTCGCCGTCATGAACCCGATCAGCGGCACGTACCGCTACCCGCCGTCCGGCCCCGAACTGCCCGGGATCATGGACTTCCTCGCCGACCGCAAGGAGACCGACGAGCTGTACATGGTCGTCGACGAGGAACTGAAGATGATGGCCCAGATCTGCCCCGAGGGCGGCCGGGTCGTCGGCCCCTACCTCAAGGAAATGGGCAGCGTCGCGCACACCGAGTACTTCATCGAGGGGCGCACCGACCGGGACGTGCGCGACGTCCTGCGCGAGACCCTGTTCGCGCCCACGGTCACCGGCAGCCCGCTGGAGAACGCCTGCCGGGTCATCGACCGCTACGAGCCGCAGGGGCGCGGCTACTACAGCGGGGTCGCCGCCCTGATCAGCCGCGACGAGCACGGCGCGCGCTCGCTCGACTCGGCCATCCTCATCCGCACCGCGGACATCTCCGCCACGGGGCGACTGCGGATCGGGGTCGGCGCCACGCTCGTACGCCACTCCGACCCGGCGGCCGAGGCCGCCGAGACCCGCGCCAAGGCCGCAGGGCTGATCGCCGCCCTGGAAGTGCCCGCGGTCACCCGCTTCGCAGAACACCCCACGGTCCGCGCCGCCCTGGGCAGCAGGAACGACACCATCGCCGGCTTCTGGCTGAGCGACATCGGCCGGCGGCTGCGGCCGGAGCCCGGCCTCGCCGGCCGCGAGGTCCTCGTCATCGACGCCGAGGACACCTTCACCGCCATGATCGCCGGGCAGCTCCGCTCGCTGGGCCTCGCGGTGACTGTGCGGCGCTTCGACGAGACGTACTCCCTCGACGGGTACGACCTCGTGGTCATGGGCCCGGGGCCGGGCGACCCGAGCGCGTCGGCCCACCCGAAGATGGCGCACCTGCGCACGGCCGTCGACACCCTGCTGCGCGACCGGCGGCCGTTCCTCGCCGTGTGCCTCAGCCACCAGGCGCTCAGCCTCCGGCTCGGCTTCCGGCTGCGCCGCAGGGACGTCCCCAACCAGGGCGTGCAGAAGGAGATCGACCTGTTCGGCCGCGCCGAACGAGTCGGCTTCTACAACACCTTCGCGGCGGTGAGCCACGAGGACCGCGTCGAGGTCGACGGGGTCGGCACGGTCGAGGTGAGCCGCGACCGGGCGACCGGAGAGGTGCACGCGCTGCGCGGGCCGCACTTCGCGTCCATGCAGTTCCACGCCGAGTCCGTGTTCACCCAGGACGGGCCGCGGATCGTGGCCCAGGCCGTACGGGACGTCTTCGCGGCAGCGCCGCAGCACGTCACCTCCTGAGCCCGCACCCCCCACCCAAGTTCCTTTGTACTCCGCCCGGTTGGAGAGAACCTCATGCACCGATACGTCGTCGTGGACGCCTTCGCCGAGGAACCCCTGCGCGGCAATCCCGTCGCCGTCTTCTTCGACGCCGACGATCTGCCCGCCGAACGCATGCAGCGCATGGCCCGGGAGATGAACCTCTCCGAAACCACCTTCGTGCTCAAGCCGCGCGATGACGGGGACGCCCGCATCCGCATCTTCACGCCGGTCAACGAACTGCCCTTCGCCGGGCACCCGATGCTCGGCACGGCCATCGCCCTGGGCGCGGAGACCGACCGGGACAAGCTGCTCCTGGAGACCTGGATGGGGACCATCCCCTTCGAGCTGGACCGCAGGGACGGGGACGTGGTGGCCGCGCGGATGCAACAGCCGATCCCCACCTGGGAGGCGTTCGACCGGGCCGAAGAACTCCTGGCGGCCCTGGGCGTAGGCGAGTCGACCCTGCCGGTCGAGATCTACCGCAACGGTCCCCGGCACGTCTTCGTCGGCCTGGAGAGCGTCGAGGCGCTCTCGCGGCTCAACCCCGACCACCGGGCGCTCGCCACGTTCGACGACATGGCGACCAACTGCTTCGCCGGCGAGGGCACCCAGTGGCGCAGCCGGATGTTCTCGCCGGCGTACGGGGTGGTCGAGGACGCGGCCACCGGTTCCGCGGCCGGACCCCTCGCCCTGCACCTCGCCCGGCACGGCCTGATCACGCACGGGCAGCCCGTGGAGATCCTCCAGGGCGTGGAGATCGGCCGCCCCTCGCTGATGCTGGCGCGCGCCGAGGGCACCGGCGACCGCTTCACCTCCGTCGAAGTCGGCGGCAGCGGCGCGCTGTTCGCCCGAGGCGAGGCCCTGGTCTGACGGCCGGGCCCCAAAAGGCGACGTAACGAACTACCGGCGTAACGAACTACCGGCGTAACGAACTACCGGCGTAACGAACTACCGACGTCACGTACTACCGACGTCACGACGTGAAGTCACACCCTGAGGAGGCAGTAATGAGTGCAGGCAGGTCGGAAACGATGACCGCGACCATCGACATCGACTTCCCCGAGTACGACACCCCACCGGCCTCCCCGGCCGGAATCGTCCGCGGCTGGTGGGAGACCGCCGCGCGCCTCGGGGTGCGGGAGCCGAAGGCGCTGGCGCTCGCCACCGCCGACAAGCGGGGACGCCCGTCGACGCGGATCGTCGCGGTGAACGAGATCACGGACGAGGGCATCGTCTTCGCCACGCACCTGGGCAGCCAGAAGGGCCGCGAGATCACCGAGAACCCGTGGGCCTCGGGCGTCCTGTACTGGCGCGAGACCAGCCAGCAGATCAGCGTCAGCGGCAGGGTGGAGCTGCTCGGCCCCGACGTGGCCGACGCCAAGTGGGCCGAGCGGCCCCTCTTCACGCACCCCGCGTCGGTCACGTCGCGGCAGAGCGAGGAGCTGCGCGACATGGCGGCGTTCCAGACGGAGGTCGACCGGCTCGCCGGCACCGGACCGCTGCCGCGCCCGGAGAGCTATGTCGCCTATCTGCTGCGGTTCGACGGCGTGGAGTTCTGGGCCAACGGCGAGAACCGTGTGCACCAGCGCCTGCGGTACGACCGGGACGGCGAGGGCTGGACGGTGCGGCGCCTCCAGCCGTGACCCGCGCTCCGCTGCACGCCCGCGCCGCGCCGCTGCTCAGCGGCGCGGCGCTTTGCGTTGCCGAACGCCGTTGAACGTCGCCGCGGCCCCGCGCAGGCCCCCGCTGACGACTTGACATAGTGCCGCCCGGACCGTCGCAGCGCGTGGGCCGCTGGCGCACAATTTCCTGAGTGAGCGAAAAGCTTGAGGAAACCGAAGAAGCAGGAGCGGGAGCGGCCGAGAAGATAGCGGCGGCCTATATCGCGGCCTGGCGCGGCAAAGAATTCGACACCTTGCGATCATTCCTGGCCGATGAATTCGAGTACGTAGGACCGCTGGCCCGGCTCGACGATCCGGACGCGTGCCGGGAATCCCTGGAGCGCATGTCGCCGGTGACGACGGACCTCGCCGTGGAGCGGGTCTTCGTTTCGGGCGCCGACGTGGTCACGTGGTTCACCCTGCACACCACCATCGCCCCGCCCACTCCCGTCGCGAACTGGATTCACGTCGAGAACGGAAAGATCAACAGAATTCGAGCGGTGTACGACCCGCGCGCGCTGCTTTCCGACTGAACGAGAGGAAGAAAACCCCGATGACCACCGAGCGGGAAAAGGCCAAGGAGCCGGAGGACCTGGCGCGGCTGTGGGTGGAGCTGGCCAACGCCGGCGACGCCGAGGGCATGGCGGCGCTCTACGAAGCGGACGCGATCATGGCGTTCCCCATCGGCCGGGAGCACGTCGGCCGGGACGCGATACAGAAGGCGTTCGAGGGGATGCTCGCGAAGTTCTCCTACTTCCCGATGGAGCAGTCGCTGCCCACGCTGCGCCTCGGCGACGTCGCCCTGACCTCCAGCGTCCCGGAGGACAACAGCCGCGGCCGCTACCAGGTGGCCCGGCGCCAGCCCGACGGCACCTGGCTGCGCGTCCTGCACTCGTCCGGTTACTTCGGCGAGCCCACCTGACCTCCACCAGCGATGACTGGCGCCCCCAGAAAGGAATCCGCGCGATGAGCGCACACGCTGTGCCTGCCGATGCCTACACGACAGGACTGCTGAGCAAGGATCTGCCCACCGAACTGGAGCGGCTCCAGCTGCTGGAGAGGACCTACGACCCCGGAACGGTGCGGGCCTTGTCCCAGTTGCCGATGCGGTCGGACTGGCGGTGCCTGGAACTGGGCGCCGGCGCGGGCTCCATCGCGTACTGGCTCGCCGAGCGGGTGCCCGACGGCTCGGTGCTCGCGGTGGACATCGACCCCCGGTTCATCGACGCCGGCCGCGCGCCCGGTCTGGAGGTGCGGGGATCGGACATCACCACCGACGACTTCCCGCCCGGCTCCTTCGACCTGATCCACGCCCGCGCCCTGTTCATGCACCTGCCGCGGCGCGAGGAAATGGTCGAGCGGGCGATGAAGTGGCTCGCGCCCGGCGGCTGGCTGGTCCTGGAGGACGTTCACTTCCTGCCCGCCGCCGACTCCCCGTACCCGGTGTGGCAGCAGGTGCACGGCGCCTATCTGGAGGCGCTCGCCGGGCAGGGCATCGACCTGGCCTGGGCGCGGCGCATCCCGGCGCGGCTGGCGGCGGCCGGCTGCGACGCGGTGGGCCTCTCGGTCACCCCGGGCGGCCTCGGCGTCGACGAGGTGCAGGACCGGCTCCTGAGCATCCGACTGATCCAGAGCGGCCCGCGGCTGGTCGAAGCCGGTCTCGCGACCGCCGAACAGATCGAGGCCGCACAGCGCCTGGTCGAAAGCGACCCGGCCCCCGATGTCTCCACCTTCGTCTACAGCGCCTGGGGCCAAAAGCCCGACGGATACGCGCAGTAGACACCTTCTCGCCTTCCCACCTTCTCACCTTCCCACCTTCTCACTTTCCCCTTCTCCGGCGCCGCTGCCGACGCCGAAGAGTCCCCCCATCCCAGCCCTCGACGGCGGTGTAGAAAACATGAGTTCAACGCAGAGTTCGACGCAGAGTTCAACGCAATCACAGAGCGGCACGGAAAACTCCGCGCCCTCAGTGGTGAAGAAGGTATCGGCCACGGCCATTGCCTGGCTTTCGTTCACGACCATGTTCGTGATCGGAACCGACACCTTCCTCGTCGCTCCGATGCTTCCCACGCTTTCCCGCAGTTTTGACGTCTCCACCAGCATGTCGGGGTGGATGGTCAGTGCCTACGCCCTCGGCTTCGCCCTCTTCGCGCTGGTGGCCGGCCCCCTCTCGGACGGCAGGAACCGGCGCAGCGTACTCCTCCTCGGCTTCGCCGGATTCACCATCGCAACCGCGCTCTGCGGAGTGGCGCCGGGCTTCTGGGGCATGATCGTCTTCCGGGTGCTCGCCGGCATGTCGGCCGCCCTGGTCACCCCGCAGCTGTGGGCCTCCATCCCGGTCCTGGTGCCCAAGGACGCCATCGTGAAGACCATGGGCCTGGCGGGCGCCGGCATGTCCATCTCGCAGGTGGTCGGCGTCCCGATCGGCGGCTGGCTGGCGGCCAGCTCCTGGCACGTGCCGTTCTTCGCGGTCGCCGGGCTCTCCGCCGTCGTCTGGGTCCTGCTGTTCCGGGTCTTCCCGTCCGTGCCCGCCGCGCCGTCGGCCGGCGGCGGCTTCTTCTCGGTGTACGCGGGTCTGTTCCGCTCCCGCACGTTCACCTGGTACCTCGTGGGCTACCTCGCGTACCAGACCGGCGTGTTCGAGACCATCTCGTTCATCGGGTCCTGGCTCGCCAAGGACTTCGGGCTGGGCGTCACCGCGATCGGCGCCGCGATGATGGCGCTGGGCGTGGGCATGGCGATCACCTCGATCTTCGGCAACCACCTCATCAAGCGGCTGGGTGAGGCGCGCACGCTCGCCTGGGCGTTCGTGGCGCTCATCGTCATCTACGCCGCCGTGCCGTTCGCCCCCAACCTGGCCACCGCGATCACCTTCCTGGCCCTCGGCTCCGCCGTGCTCGGCCTGAACTACCCGATCTTCATGGCCATGCTGCTCTCCCGGACCACCGCGGCCCGCGGCACGGTCTCCTCGCTCGCGACGACCGCGCTGTACGTCGGAACCACGATCGGCGGCTTCGTGGGCGGCATCCTGCTCTCCCACTTCGACGGCTTCCACGGAGTCTCCGGATTCACCGTGGCGGCCCTCGTGATCGCCGCGCTGGTCTTCGCCGGGTCCGGAGCCTTCCGGACCAAGAAGGCGGAGCCCGCGGCCGCCTGACCGGGATCCCGGACCGGCCCCGCGGGAACCCCCGCTCGCGCGGCCGGGCGACCGCCGGGATCCCGCAGGCCACTGCCCGTGGCCGTGAGCGCCCACTCCGACCGGAGAGGCGCACACGGGCACGGGCTTGTGGGACGTGGGGGTGCGTACCACCTGTCCAGAACCTTCGGAGCCTGTGTCCGAACCCATCCGTTGCACCTGGGGGAGTCCGTGAGTAGTGCCGCGTTGCGCGAGGCGAGCGGGTGCCGGCCGGCCGTCGACGCGCTGCAGACCCTGTGCGCCCCGCTGTTCGCCTCGCTGCCCCGCAGCGACCAGCGCGAGCGGTTCGTGAAGTACGTCGAGGGGCTGCTCGCCACCGAGGGCCGCCGGTCCTTCCGGAACATGGCGGCCTGCCTGGGCGGCGGGCCCACCCTGGAACAGCGCCTGCACCATTTCGTCAGCTGCTCCACCTGGGACTGGATGCCGGTCCGGCGCGCCCTGGCCGCCCGGGCGACCGCCCCGGTGCCGCCCGACGCGTGGGTGCTGCGCACGGTACTGGCGCCGAAGGAGGGCACCAGCATGGTGGGCGTCCACCGCCGCCACGTACCGGCCCTCGGTCACTCGCTCAACGTGCAGTACGCCGTCGGCCTCTGGGCCGTGTCCGGTACGGAATGCCGGCCCGTCAACTGGCGGCTGCTGCTGCCCCGTACATGGACGGACGACCCGGAGCGGCGGGCCCGGACGTCGATCCCCGACGGGAGCCGCCCCGAGACCCCGACGGAGTGCGCGATCGGCGCGTACAGCGGCCTGATGGATGACGCGGAGGGGCAACTGCCGGGCGCGCCGGTGGTGTTGGCCGTGGACGGCGTCGACGTGGCCGCGGCGGTCCGGCACCTGCGTGCCGCTCGGCTGCCGTTCCTCGTGAAGGCCGACCCCGGCGACCCGCTCGGCGCGCGCGCCGCCTCCGACGACGGCCTGCTCCTCTTCGGCAGCAGTACGGGGACGGAGCCGTGGCCCGACGAGGTCTGGCTCACCAACCTGCGGGACGCCGGCACCCCGGAGCTGACGGCCCTGGCGGCGTCGGCGCGCGCGGTGGACGCGTCGTTCGCGCAGGTCACCGACCCGCTCGGCGCGCGGGACTTCACGGGCCGCACCTTCGACGGCTGGCACCGCCATATGACGCTCGTCTCGGTGGCACACGCGGCACACGCGGCGGCCCACACGGCTCGTGCGGCCGCCCCGGCGGACAACCGCCCCTCGTCCTCGCTTGTGACAGAGTCTGCACCTTTTCCTGGTGTTGCCGATCGGGTGTGACTAGCGTCGAGCCAGTCGCGGCCGGCGCGGCGTGCGGCCCTCGCCGCCACAGTCCCGCGCCCCCGCCTTTTCCGCCGCAGCCGCCCATCGTGTGGCCGCCGCACCACTTCCACCGGACTTTCACCGGTTCCTCTGGTCTAGGAGTGCCATGTCCCGCCGTCTGTTCACCTCGGAATCCGTGACCGAGGGGCATCCCGACAAGATCGCTGATCAGATCAGCGACACGATCCTCGACGCGCTGCTGCGGGCGGACCCGGTCTCCCGGGTCGCCGTGGAGACGCTGATCACCACCGGCCTCGTCCACGTCGCCGGCGAGGTCACCACGAAGGCGTACGCGGACATCGCGACCCTCGTCCGGCAGAAGATTCTGGAGATCGGCTACGACTCGTCGGCCAAGGGGTTCGACGGCGCCTCGTGCGGCATCTCGGTGTCCATCGGCGCGCAGTCGCCGGACATTGCGCAGGGCGTCGACACGGCGTACGAGCGGCGGGTGGCGGGCGAGACGGACGAGCTGGACCGCCAGGGCGCGGGCGACCAGGGCCTGATGTTCGGCTACGCCACCGACGAGACGCCCGAGCTGATGCCGCTGCCGATCCACCTGGCGCACCGGCTGTCGCGCCGCCTCTCCGAGGTGCGCAAGGACGGCACGCTCCCGTACCTGCGCCCGGACGGAAAGACCCAGGTCACCATCGAGTACGACGGCGACAGGGCGGTCCGCCTGGACACGGTCGTCGTCTCCTCGCAGCACGCGGCGGACATCGACCTGCAGACGCTCCTCACCCCCGACATCCGCGAGCACGTCGTCGAGCACGAGCTGGCGGCCCTGGCCGACGAGGGCATCAAGCTGGAGACCGACGGCTACCGGCTCCTGGTGAACCCGACGGGCCGCTTCGAGATCGGCGGCCCGATGGGGGACGCGGGCCTGACCGGCCGCAAGATCATCATCGACACGTACGGCGGCATGGCCCGGCACGGCGGCGGCGCCTTCTCGGGCAAGGACCCGTCCAAGGTGGACCGTTCGGCGGCGTACGCGATGCGCTGGGTCGCGAAGAACGTGGTGGCGGCCGGGCTGGCCGCGCGCTGCGAGGTGCAGGTCGCGTACGCGATCGGCAAGGCCGAGCCGGTCGGCCTGTTCGTGGAGACCTTCGGCACCGCGACCGTCCCGCAGGACCGCATCGAGAAGGCCATCACCGAGGTCTTCGACCTGCGCCCGGCCGCCATCATCCGCGACCTGGACCTGCTCCGCCCCATCTACGCGGCGACCGCCGCCTACGGCCACTTCGGCCGCGCCCTCCCGGACTTCACGTGGGAGCGCACCGACCGCGCCGCCGCGCTGCGCACCGCCGCGGAGGCCTGACGTGCGGATCGTCATCGCCGGATCGGTCGCCACCGACCACCTCATGACCTTCCCCGGACGCATCAGCGACCAATTGCTGGCCGACAAGCTGGACAGGGTCTCCCTGTCGTTCCTCGTCGACACCCTGGAGATCCGGGAAGGCGGCGTCGCCGCCAACATCGCCTACGGCCTGGCCCGCCTCGGCCACCGCCCCCTCCTCGTCGCGGCGGTCGGCGCGGACTTCCGGGACCAGGGCCGCCGCCTCGCCGAGCTCGGCGTGGACACCTCCGGGGTGCGCGTCTCCGGTACCCGGCACACGGCCCGCTTCCTGTGCACCACCGACCCGGACGGCAACCAGCTCGCCTCCTTCTACGCGGGCGCGATGGCCGAGGCCGCCGACATCGACCTCGCCGCCGTGCTCGGCCCGCGCGGCGGCGCCGACCTCGTGCTGATCGGCGCCGACGCCCCGGCCGCGATGCTCCGCCACACCCGGGCCTGCCGCGCCCTCGGCATCCCCTACGCCGCCGACCCGGCCCAGCAGCTGGCCCGCCTCGAAGGCCCCGAGATCCGCGAACTCGCCGACGGGGCGACGCTGCTGTTCACCAACGAGTACGAACACGAACTGCTGCTGCGCAAGACCGGCTGGACCCACGCCGAGGTGCTGCGGCGGGTCGGCACATGGATCACCACGCTCGGCGAGAAGGGCAGCCGCATCGAACGCGACGGCGAACCGGTGGCGGAAGTCCCGGCCGTCCCCACGGACGTCGTCGCCGACCCGACCGGCGTCGGCGACGCCTTCCGCGCCGGATACCTGGGTTCCCTCGCCGCGGGGCGCGACCCCGTGCGCTGCGCGCAGACCGGATCGGTGATGGCCTCGTTCGCCCTGTCGGCCGTGGGGACCCAGACGTACACCCCCACACCCGAGGGCGTGCGCGCACTGCACCGCACCGCCTACCCGGGCGCCGCGGACCCCGCGACACCCGTGCTCGCAGAGGGGGCGGCGCACCGATGAGCGTGCTCACGCTGCCCGCAGCCCGCCCCGGCCCGGCCGAGCTGATCGCGGCCGGCCACCGCTCGTACTCCTTCGAGTTCTTCCCGCCCCGGACCGACCAGGGCGAGCGGGTGCTGTGGCAGGCCCTGCGCCGGATCGAGGCCGTCGACCCGGCCTTCGTCTCCGTGACCTACGGGGCGGGCGGGTCCTCGCGGGAACGGACCACCGACCTCACCCAGCGCATCGCGGAGCACACCACCCTGCGCCCGGTCGCCCACCTCACCGCGGTCGGCCACTCGACGGCCGAACTCCGCCGGATCATCGGGCGCTACGCCGACGCCGGCATCCGCGACGTACTGGCCCTGCGCGGTGATCCGCCCGGTGACCCCCGTGGCCCGTGGACCCGGCACCCCGACGGCCTCGACCACGCGGCGGACCTGGTACGGCTCGTACGCGACCTGGGCGACTTCAGCATCGGCGTCGCCGCGTTCCCCGAGCGGCACCCCCGCTCGCCCGACTGGGACACCGACATCCGCCACTTCGTCGCCAAGTGCCGGGCGGGCGCGGACTACGCCATCACCCAGATGTTCTTCAGCGCCGAGGACTACTTCCGGCTGCGCGACCGGCTGGCCGCCGCCGGCTGCGACACTCCGGTCATCCCGGAGATCATGCCCGCCACCCGGTACGACCAGATCAGCCGCTTCGCCGAACTGAGCAACGCCACCTTCCCGACCGGCCTCGCCCGCCGGCTGCGTGCCGCGCGGCACGCCCCCGGGGACTCCCACCGCATCGGCGTCGACCACGCCACCGAACTGGCCCAGCACCTCCTCGACGAGGGCGCGCCGGGCCTGCACTACATCACCCTCAACCACTCCACCGCGGCCCTCGACATCCACCGCCGCCTCCGCCTGGAGACGACTCACCTATGACCACGTCACTTTCCCTGCCCTGCGTCGGCCCGCTGCCTCCGCTGCTCCCCCTGGGCTTCGAGTGGTCCGCACTGGACCAGCGGGCGGTCGACACCGCCCGTGTGCTGGCCGCCGACGCCGTGCAGAAGGTCGGTAACGGCCACCCGGGCACGGCGATGAGCCTGGCCCCTGCCGCGTACACCCTTTTCCAGAAGGTCATGCGGCACGACCCCGCCGACCCGGACTGGACCGGCCGTGACCGGTTCGTGCTGTCCGCCGGCCACTCGTCCCTGACCCTCTACATCCAGCTCTACCTGGCCGGTTTCGGCCTGGAGCTGGAGGACTTGATGGCCTTCCGTACCTGGGGTTCCAAGACCCCGGGTCACCCGGAGTACGGCCACACCGTGGGTGTCGAGACCACCACCGGCCCGCTGGGCCAGGGCGTGGCCAACGCAGTGGGCATGGCGATGGCCGCCCGGTACGAGCGCGGCCTGTTCGACCCGGACGCCGCCCCCGGCACCTCGCCGTTCGACCACCACATCTACGCCATCGCCGGCGACGGCTGCCTGCAGGAGGGCATCTCCGCCGAGGCGTCGTCCATGGCCGGGCACCAGAAGCTCGGCAACCTGATCATGCTGTGGGACGACAACCACATCTCGATCGAGGGCGACACCGAGACCGCCATCTCCGAGGACACCGCTCTGCGGTACGAGGCGTACGGCTGGCACGTCCAGCGCGTGGCGCCGAAGTCCAACGGCGACCTGGACCCGGCCGCCCTGTACGCCGCGATCCAGGCCGCGAAGGCGGTAACGGACCGCCCGTCGCTGATCGCGATGCGCTCGATCATCGCCTGGCCGGCCCCGCACGCGCAGAACACGGAGGCCGCGCACGGCTCGGCACTGGGTGCCGAGGAAGTGGCCGCCACCAAGCGGGTGTTGGGCTTCGACCCTGAGCGGACCTTCGAGGTCTCCGAGGAGGTCATCGCCCACACCCGGACCGCACGGGACCGCGGTGCCCGGGCCAGGGCCGAGTGGGAGAAGGCGATGGCCGCCTGGCGCATGGCGAATCCGGCGCGGGCCGCCGAGTTCGACCGGATCACCGCGGGCGAGCTGCCGACGGGCTGGGAGGCGAAGCTCCCGGTCTTCGAGACCGGCAAGGGCGTCGCGACGCGCGCAGCCTCGGGCAAAGTCCTGCAGGCGCTGGGCGGCGTGATTCCCGAGCTGTGGGGCGGCTCCGCCGACCTCGCCGGCTCGAACAACACCACCATCGACAAGAACTCCTCGTTCCTGCCGGTGGGCAACCCGCTGCCCGAGGCCGACCCCTACGGCCGCACGATCCACTACGGCATCCGCGAGCACTCCATGGCCGCGGAGATGAACGGCATCGCGCTGCACGGCAACACCCGCATCTACGGCGGCACCTTCCTGGTGTTCTCCGACTACATGCGCAACGCCGTACGCCTCTCGGCCCTGATGCACCTGCCGGTCACCTACGTGTGGACCCACGACTCCATCGGTCTCGGCGAGGACGGCCCGACCCACCAGCCGGTGGAACACCTCGCCTCCCTCCGCGCCATCCCCGGCCTCAACGTCGTCCGCCCGGCCGACGCCAACGAGACCGCGATCGCCTGGCGCGAGATCCTCAAGCGCTCCACGAAGGAGTACGGCAAGAGCGCCCCGCACGGCCTGGTCCTGACCCGCCAGGGCGTACCGACGTACGAGCCTGACGAAGGTGCGGCGAGGGGCGGTTACGTCCTGCTGGCGGCCGAGGGCGGCGAGCCGCAGGTGATCCTGCTCGGCACGGGCTCCGAGGTGCAGCTCGCCGTCGAGGCGCGTGAGCGGCTGCAGGCCGCGGGCGTCCCGACGCGCGTCGTCTCGATGCCCTGCGTGGAGTGGTTCGAGGAGCAGGACCAGGCGTACAAGGACAGCGTCCTGCCGCCGGCCGTCAAGGCCCGCGTGGCCGTCGAGGCGGGCATCGGCCTGACCTGGCACAAGTACGTGGGCGACGCCGGCCGCATCGTGTCGCTGGAGCACTTCGGCGCCTCCGCCGACGGCAAGGTCCTCTTCCGCGAATTCGGCTTCACAGCCGAGGCCGTGACCGCCGCGGCCCTGGCCGCACTCGGCGGCGGAAGCGAGCGGGACATGACGGAGGAGCACCGTTGAGCAGGTTGCGCTGGCTGACGGCGGGGGAGTCGCACGGCCCCGCACTGGTGGCGACGCTGGAGGGCCTTCCGGCCGGCGTCCCCGTGACCACGGAGATGGTGGCGGACGCCCTGGCCCGTCGCCGGCTCGGTTATGGCCGCGGTGCCCGGATGAAGTTCGAGCGTGACGAGGTGACCTTCCTCGGTGGCGTGCGGCACGGCCTGTCGCTGGGTTCGCCCATCGCGATCATGGTGGGTAACACCGAGTGGCCCAAGTGGGAAAAGGTCATGGCGGCCGATCCGGTGGACGAGGCGGAGCTGGCCGAGCTGGCCCGCAACGCGCCGCTGACCCGCCCGCGCCCGGGCCATGCGGATCTGGCGGGGATGCAGAAGTACGGCTTCGATGAGGCCCGCCCGATCCTGGAGCGCGCGTCGGCGCGTGAGACGGCGGCCCGGGTGGCGCTGGGCGCGGTGGCCCGCTCCTTCTTGAAGGAGACGGCGGGCATCGAGATCGTCAGCCACGTCGTCGAGCTGGCGGCTGCCAAGGCCCCGTATGGCGTGTACCCGGAGCCCTCCGATGTGGCGAAGCTGGACGCGGACCCGGTGCGCTGCCTGGACGAGGCGGCGTCGAAGGCGATGGTCGCGGAGATCGACCAGGCGCACAAGGACGGCGACACCCTCGGTGGCGTGGTGGAGGTGCTGGCGTACGGCGTGCCGGTGGGCCTCGGTAGCCATGTGCACTGGGACCGCCGCCTGGACTCCCGCCTGGCCGGTGCCCTGATGGGCATCCAGGCGATCAAGGGCGTCGAGGTCGGCGACGGCTTCGATCTCGCCCGGGTGCCCGGTTCCAAGGCGCACGACGAGATCCTGGCGACCGACGACGGCATCAAGCGCGCGTCGGGCCGCGCCGGTGGCACCGAGGGCGGCCTGACCACCGGCGAACTCCTGCGCGTCCGGGCCGCGATGAAGCCCATCGCGACCGTGCCGCGCGCGCTGGCCACCATCGATGTGGCCACCGGTGAGGCGGCGCAAGCCCACCACCAGCGCTCGGATGTGTGCGCGGTGCCGGCTGCCGGGATCGTGGCCGAGGCCATGGTGGCGCTGACCCTGGCCGACGCCGTGGCGGAGAAGTTCGGCGGCGACAGCGTGCCCGAGACGCGGCGCAACGTGCGCTCGTACCTCGACAACCTGCGGGTCCGGTGAGCCGCTCAAGTACGGTCCGCGGTCCGCGGGTTGTGCTGATCGGGCCGATGGGGTCGGGCAAGTCGACGGTCGGCGCGCTCCTCGCCGAGCGGCTGGGCTGCGGTTTCCGGGACACGGACGCGGACATCGTGGCCGCGCAGGGCCGGGAGATCGCGGACATCTTCGCGGACGAGGGCGAGCCGTACTTCCGCGAGCTGGAGCGGGCGGCGGTCGCCGCCGCCGTGGCCGGGCACACGGGGGTCCTCGCGCTCGGCGGCGGGGCGATCCTCGACGGGTCGACCCGCCGGCTGCTCGCCGGGCACCCGGTCGTCCATCTGTCGCTGGGCGCGGCGGAGGCGGTCGAGCGCATCGGCGCGAACCGGGCCCGCCCTCTGCTCACCGCCGACCGGCACACCCGGTGGCGGGAGTTGATGGAGGCGCGCCGGCACCTGTACGCCGAGGCGGCCCGGGAGGTCGTGGCCACCGACGGCCGCACCCCCGAAGAGGTCGCCCGGGCGGTCCTCGGCGTACTGGAGCTTCTGTAGGTCGGGGAACGGCCCACGGGGTGCCGGGGCTTACGGGTGGTACTTCTCCTCGACCGTCTCGCCGGCGCCGGACTTGGTGCTCATGGTGACGCGGACGGTCACGCTGCCGGTCTTCGCGGCCTTCTCCAGCTGTTCCACGGTGCACTTCGCGGTGCCGTAGCCGTCGTCGCCGAGGGACACGCCGTCGTCGGGGTCGTCGGAGCAGATCGCGGCCGCGCCGAGGATCTTGGTGGCGTTGGCGACGAAGAACGCCTGGTCCGTGCCGCCGTCCTGGGGCTTGACGATCAGCTTGCCGGGCGCGAGGTACTCCAGCTTGCCGACGATCGTGCGGTGGTTGCCCGCGTTGGCGACGCCGCCGCCGGCGGGGGCGGACTCGCTGCCGGTGCCGGCGGCGGGCGGCGCCGTGGTGGGCTTGCCGCCGTCCTGGCCCTGCGGGCCGGAGTTGTCCGAGGAGGAGCCGCTCGTGGGCTGGGGCGAGGCCGAGGAGTGCTGCGAGTCGGTCGCGGCCGAAGAGCCCGAGGAGTCGGCGGCGCCCGCCTCCCCGGAGCCCTGCCCGCACGCCGTGGCCCCCAGGCCCAGCGCCGCGGCGGCGACGACGGCGGCGGCGATGCGGCGGCCGGCGCGGCTGCGGAAGCGCTTGGTGGCGGTGGCGGTGTTCATCGTGTACTCCCGTTGCTCTGTTCTCTCGTCTTTCTCCCTGACGACAATCAGTTTCCAAGATCGCGTTGGCGTTCCGCTAACGGACGGCTAATGCGGTGCGGCGGCACACCGCAGCGCGCGTGCCGCCGCCGCCGAAGGTCGGTCAGATGTCCCGGAAGATCTCGATCTGTGCGCCCAGCGAGTTGAGCCGCTCGGCGAGGTCTTCGTAACCGCGGTTGATGACATAGACGTTGCGGAGTACGGACGTCCCCTCGGCGGCCATCATCGCCAGGAGGACGACGACGGCGGGGCGCAGGGCCGGCGGGCACATCATCTCCGCCGAGCGCCAGCGGGTCGGGCCGTCGACCAGGACGCGGTGCGGGTCGAGCAGCTTCACCTGCGCGCCGAGGCGGTTGAGGTCCGTCAGGTAGATCGCGCGGTTGTCGTAGACCCAGTCGTGGATGAGGGTCTGGCCCTGGGCGCTGGCCGCGATCGCCGCGAAGAACGGCACGTTGTCGATGTTCAGGCCCGGGAACGGCATCGGGTGGATCTTGTCGAGCGGGGCGCTCAGCTTGGAGGGGCGCACGGTGAGATCGATCAGGCGGGTGCGGCCGTTGTCGGCGGTGTACTCCGCGCTGCGGGTGTGGTCCAGGCCCATCTCCTCCAGGACCGCGAGCTCGATCTCCAGGAATTCGACGGGTACGCGGCGGATCGTCAGCTCGGACTCGGTGACGACCGCGGCGGCCAGCAGGCTCATCGCCTCGACCGGGTCCTCCGACGGCGCGTAGTCCACGTCCCGCTCGATGTGCGCGACGCCGTGCACGGTGAGGGTGGTGGTGCCGATGCCCTCGACCCGTACGCCCAGCTGCTCCAGGAAGAAGCACAGGTCCTGGACCATGTAGTTGGAGGAGGCGTTGCGGATGACCGTGACGCCGTCGTGCCGGGCGGCGGCGAGCAGCGCGTTCTCCGTCACGGTGTCGCCGCGCTCGGTCAGTACGATCGCGCGCTTGGGCGCCACGGCCCGGTCGACGTGCGCGTGGTACGTGCCCTCGGTGGCGGTGACCTCCAGGCCGAAGTGGCGCAGCGCGGTCATGTGCGGGGTGACCGTACGGGTACCGAGGTCGCAGCCGCCGGCGTACGGGATCTTGAAGTGGTCCATGCGGTGCAGCAGCGGCCCGAGGAACATGATGACGCTGCGGGTGCGGCGTGCCGCCTCGGTGTCCATCGCGTCGAGGTCCAGCTCGGCCGGCGGCACGATCTCCAGGTCGTTGCCGTCGTTGATCCAGCGGGTGCGGACACCGATGGAGCCGAGGACCTCGAGGATGCGGTAGACCTCCTCGATGCGGGCGACCCGCCGCAGCGTCGTGCGCCCGGCGTTCAGCAGCGTGGCGCAGAGCAGGGCCACGCACGCGTTCTTGCTCGTCTTGACGTCGATGCTGCCGGACAGCCGCCGGCCGCCGACGACGCGGAGATGCATGGGACCCGCATACCCCAGGGAGACGATTTCACTGTCGAGCGCCTCGCCGATCCGGGCGATCATCTCAAGGCTGATGTTCTGATTACCGCGTTCGATGCGGTTGACCGCGCTCTGGCTCGTGCCGAGCGCCTCCGCCAGCTGGGTCTGTGTCCAGCCCCGGTGTTGCCGGGCGTCACGGATGAGCTTGCCGATGCGTACGAGGTAGTCGTCTGCCATGAGGAGAACGGTATCTCAGATATGAGATGGATGTTCAACTGTCGCTTGTTCTACTACTATGCGAACAATAGGCCGTACGGCGGCAGCGAGGCGACCGCTGCCGAGGCGGCGGACACAGGGGAGGCGGTGCCGGACATGGCCGGTCGCTGGGGCATTACCGCAGGACACGGCGGCGGCACGGCGGACGCGGGCAAGGGGCCGGGCGTGCGCCGGATGATCGTCGCGATCGCACCCTTCCCGGTGGCCGCCGCCGTCGTCGTAACGGCGTACAGCACGCTCGCCGGGCGGCTGCCCGACACGCTGGCCACGCACTTCCGCGCCGACGGGCGCGCCGACGGCTTCACGACCGCCGGCGGCTTCCTCGCCGTCTCGCTCGGCACCCTCCTCGTGTTCGGCGCCGTTTTCGGGCTCCTCGTCCTCGGGCCGACGGCCGGACGGCGTACCGGGACCGCGCGGCGTCCGGCGGACACGGGTCGTGCGGACGGCGTACCGGCCATGGCCCGCCTCCGCACGGCCGGTTCCTTCATCGCCGTCGGCTACGGGCTCGCGGGCCTGCTCGGGTACCTCTTCGTACGGACGCTGTACGCCAACGCGGCGGCCGGCGGCCACTCCGCCGCCCGGCTCCCGCTCTGGCAGGTCGCCGTGGCCCTCGGCGTGGGCGTGGTGGCCGGCCTGCTCGGCCGGCTGCTGGCGGGGAAGGATGTGCCGCCGCCGGACGGCGGGGTGCGCGGCGGTGCGCCCCGGCTGCCCCTCGCCGGCTCCGAGGTCGCCGGCTGGTCCCGGACCGTCTCCTCGCCCGTCATGTACGTCCTGGGCGGCGTGCTGCTCCTCGCGGGCCTGATCGCGGGCCTGACCGCGGGCCCGGGCAGCGGGTGGAGCGCGACGCCGGTCCTGCTCTTCGGCGGGCTGCTGATCCTCGCGCTCGCCGGGCTGCGGGTGACCGCCGACCGGCATGGCCTGACGGTGACCCCGCCGCTCCTCCCGTACCCCCGTATGCGCATCCCCCTGGCCCGCATACGGGAGGCCGACAGCCGGAAGATCGTCCCGCTGCGCGACTTCGGCGGCTGGGGCTACCGGATGCGGCCCGGCCGCAGCGGTTTCGTGCTCCGCTCCGGCGAGGCGCTGTCGCTGCGCCTGGCGAGCGGAAAGGAGTTCGTGGTGACGGTCGGCGACGCGGCCACCGCGGCGGCGCTCCTGAACACCCTCGTCGACCGCTCGGACGCCGCGGAGGGCAGCGGGGACGGTGGTACGGGGAGTAGCGCCGACGGTCCTGCGAACGGCAGCGCCGGCGGTCCGGGAGGCGCGGCCTGATGCTCGTCCGCATCGACCCGGCGTCCTCCGTGCCGCTCGGCGATCAGGTCGCCGCCTCCGTGCGCGGCGCCATCGCCGACGGCTCCGTGGGCGCGGGGGAACGCCTCCCCGCCGCCCGCGCCCTCGCCGTCTCCCTCGGCGTCAACGTCCACACCGTCCTCCGCGGCTACCAGCGCCTCAAGGAGGAGGGCCTGATCGAACTGCGGCGCGGCCGCGGCGCGGTGGTCACCGGCGCCGCGTCCCCCGCCCGCGCCCGCCTCACCGACGCCGCCGCCGGCCTGATCGAACAGGCCCGCGCCCTCGGCCTCACGGACGAGGAGATCGTCTCCCTGGTCCGTACGGGCCTGGGCGGCCGGATCGGTACGGGCTGACCGCCCATCAGGTCGGCTCGGCTACCAGGTCGGCCCCGCCACCTGCCGGGTCGTCACATTGATCCGGTTGAAGAGGTTGGTCAGGCCGACCATGAGGACGATCGACGCAAGCTGCTTCTCGTCGAAGTGCTCGGCCGCCGCGTTCCAGATCTCGTCCGGCACCGGGTCCGGCTGATCGGCGAGCCGGGTCGCGGCCTCGGCGAGGGCCAGCGCGGCGCGTTCGGACTCCGTGAAGAACGGCGCGTCGCGCCAGGCCGCCACCGCGAAGAGCCGCTCGTCGGTCTCGCCCGCCTTCTTCGCGTTGAGCGCGCCGCCCACCACGCAGTAACCGCAGCCGTTGATCTGGCTCGCGCGCAGGTGCACCAGCTCCAGCGTCGTCTGCGGTACACCGCCCGACCCCGCCGCCTTCAGGAGCTGCTGCACGGCCGCGGTGGCCTCGGGAAAGATGGTCGCGGGGTTCTGCATCCGTGCCTGCATGATCGCTCTCCTCGTGATCGGATTTCCGTGCTTCACCCCTACGACGGGAGCGGCCCGCGAGATGTGACATGCCGGCCGAGGCGTCCGCGGAAAATTTTCCGCACCCCTCTGTACCTACTGGTATGTATCCTCTCCCCATGAGCACTGCGAACGGCCCGTCGGCCGGCACCTCGGAACGCCTCATCGAAAGCACCCGCGAGCTGCTGTGGGAGCGCGGCTACGTCGGCACCAGCCCCAAGGCGATCCTGCAGCGCGCGAACGCCGGCCAGGGCAGCATGTACCACCACTTCACCGGCAAGCCGGACCTCGCGCTGGCCGCCATCCGGCGCACCGCCGAGGAGATGCGGGCCGAGGTGGCGCGGCTGCTTGCCGAACCCGGTACGGCACCGGACCGGATCGGCGCCTACCTGCGCCGCGAACGCGACGTCCTCAAGGGCTGCCCGGTCGGGCGGCTCACCCAGGACCCGGACGTGATGGCCGACCCGGCGCTGCGCGCGCCGGTCGACGAGACGTTCGACTGGCTGCGCGGCCGGATCGCGGAGGTGCTGGCGGAGGGCCAGGAGGGCGGCGAGCTGAATGCCGAGCTGGACCCGGCCGCCACGGCCGCGACCGTGGTCGCGGTGGTCCAGGGCGGTTACGTCCTCGCCCGCGCCGCCGGTACGCCGGACGCCTTCGACCAGGCCGTCACGGGCGTGCTCACCCTGCTGGCCGCGCACGCCACCGGGAGCCGCTGATGTACGCCGCGCAGTACGAGATCACCCTGCCCGCGGACTACGACATGGGCGTCATCCGAAAGCGGGTGGCCGACTACGGGCATCTGCTCGACGACCGCGCCGGGCTGGCCCTGAAGGCGTACCTCATCCGCGAGCGCGGCGCCGACGGCTCGCCGGTCAACCAGTACGCGCCCTTCTACCTCTGGCAGGACGTCGACGCGATGGGCCACTTCCTCCTCGGCGGGGGCGGCTTCCAGGGGATCATCCGCGACTTCGGCCGCCCGGCCGTACGGCACTGGACCGGCGTGGCCACCCTGGCGGGACCGGCCCGCGAGACACCCCCGCGCGCCGCCTCCCGCCGCCTGACCGCCCTCCCGCCCGACCCCGACCCGGACCGCACGGGCCTCGGTCTCTCCCGCCTCATCGAGCGGGAAACCGAAGCCCTGCGGACCCTGGCCCGCCGCGCCGACGTCCACACGGCGGCACTCGCCGTCGACCCGCACCACTGGCACCTGATGCGCTTCGTCCTCTGGACGGACACCGTCCCCGACAACGAGGACGCCACCGAACGCTACGAGGTCCTCCACCTGTCGGCCCCGCACCTCACCGAGCTGCAGGACGGCATGCGGCAGGGCGGAGCATGACCGCGCGGCGGCGATGTACTAGAGTTATCTCGACATCGAGATATCTGCCGAGAGGCGTACCGCTGCCGCGCTAGTAAGGCTCCCCTAACTAAGTCTTACCTTAGCTGATCGGCTGGGGCCGGTGACGGCAGGATCGTGGTGGTACGCGCGAATTCATGCATGAAGGAGACTGTCGTGTCGGCGAACAGCTTCGACGCCCGCAGCACCCTGCAGGTGGGCGACGAGTCGTACGAGATCTTCCGGCTGGACAAGGTGGAGGGCTCCGCCCGCCTCCCGTACAGCCTGAAGGTGCTGCTGGAGAACCTGCTCCGCACCGAGGACGGCGCGAACATCACCGCCGACCACATCCGGGCGCTGGGCAACTGGGACTCGCAGGCCCAGCCCAACCAGGAGATCCAGTTCACGCCGGCCCGCGTGATCATGCAGGACTTCACCGGCGTGCCCTGCGTCGTGGACCTCGCCACCATGCGTGAGGCCGTCAAGGAGCTCGGCGGCGACGCCGACAAGATCAACCCGCTGGCCCCGGCCGAGCTGGTCATCGACCACTCCGTCATCGCCGACAAGTTCGGCACCAACGAGGCGTTCGCGCAGAACGTCGAGCTGGAGTACGGCCGCAACAAGGAGCGCTACCAGTTCCTGCGCTGGGGCCAGACCGCCTTCGACGAGTTCAAGGTCGTCCCGCCCGGCACCGGCATCGTCCACCAGGTGAACATCGAGCACCTGGCCCGTACGGTCATGATCCGTAACGGCCAGGCGTACCCCGACACCCTGGTCGGCACCGACTCGCACACCACGATGGTCAACGGCCTGGGCGTCCTGGGCTGGGGCGTCGGCGGCATCGAGGCCGAGGCCGCGATGCTCGGCCAGCCGGTCTCCATGCTGATCCCGCGCGTGGTCGGCTTCAAGCTGACCGGCGAGCTCACCCCCGGCACCACCGCCACCGACCTGGTGCTGACCATCACCGAGATGCTGCGCAAGCACGGTGTCGTCGGCAAGTTCGTGGAGTTCTACGGCGAGGGCGTCGCCGCCACCTCGCTCGCCAACCGCGCCACCATCGGCAACATGTCGCCGGAGTTCGGCTCCACCGCCGCGATCTTCCCGATCGACGACGAGACGCTGAACTACCTCAAGCTCACCGGCCGCTCCGAGCAGCAGGTCGCGCTGGTCGAGGCGTACGCCAAGGAGCAGGGCCTCTGGCTGGACCCGGCCGCCGAGCCGGACTTCTCCGAGAAGCTGGAGCTGGACCTGTCGACGGTCGTCCCGTCGATCGCGGGCCCGAAGCGCCCGCAGGACCGCATCGTGCTGGCCAACGCCGCCGAGCAGTTCGCCACCGACGTGCGCAACTACGTCTCGGACGACGAGGAGGCGGGCAAGGAGTCCTTCCCGGCCTCCGACGCGCCGGCCACCTCCAACGGCGTGCCGACCAAGCCGACCCTGGTCACCGCAGCGGACGGCTCGACGTTCGAGATCGACCACGGCGCCGTCACCGTCGCCGCGATCACCTCCTGCACCAACACCTCGAACCCCTACGTCATGGTCGCCGCCGCGCTCGTGGCCAAGAAGGCGGTCGAGAAGGGCCTGACCCGCAAGCCGTGGGTCAAGACCACCCTGGCCCCGGGCTCGAAGGTCGTCACCGACTACTTCGACAAGGCCGGCCTGACCCCGTACCTGGACAAGCTGGGCTTCAACCTGGTCGGCTACGGCTGCACCACCTGCATCGGCAACTCCGGTCCGCTGGACGAGGAGATCTCGAAGGCGATCAACGAGGCCGACCTCGCCGTCACCTCGGTGCTCTCCGGCAACCGCAACTTCGAGGGCCGGATCAACCCCGACGTCAAGATGAACTACCTGGCGTCCCCGCCGCTGGTCGTCGCGTACGCCATCGCCGGCTCCATGAAGGTGAACATCACCGAGGAGGCCATCGGCAACGACACCGAGGGCAACCCGGTGTTCCTCAAGGACATCTGGCCCACCGAGGCCGAGGTCAACGACGTCGTGGCCAACGCCATCGGCGAGGACATGTTCAACAAGTCCTACCAGGACGTCTTCGCGGGTGACGCCCAGTGGCAGGCGCTGCCGGTCCCGACCGGCAACACCTTCGAGTGGGACAGCGAGTCCACCTACGTCCGCAAGCCCCCGTACTTCGAGGGCATGACGATGGAGACCACCCCGGTCGAGGACATCGCGGACGCCCGCGTCCTGGCCAAGCTGGGCGACTCGGTCACCACCGACCACATCTCCCCGGCCGGTGCGATCAAGGCCGACACCCCGGCCGGCAAGTACCTCACCGAGCACGGCGTCGAGCGTCGCGACTTCAACTCCTACGGCTCCCGCCGTGGTAACCACGAGGTCATGATCCGCGGCACCTTCGCCAACATCCGCCTGCGCAACCAGATCGCGCCGGGCACCGAGGGCGGCTTCACCCGCGACTTCACCCAGGCCGACGGCCCGGTCTCCTTCATCTACGACGCGTCGCAGAACTACCAGGCCGCCGGCATCCCGCTGGTCATCCTGGCCGGCAAGGAGTACGGCTCCGGCTCCTCCCGCGACTGGGCCGCCAAGGGCACCGCGCTGCTCGGCGTCAAGGCCGTCATCGCCGAGTCCTACGAGCGCATCCACCGCTCGAACCTGATCGGCATGGGCGTCCTGCCCCTGCAGTTCCCCGAGGGCGCCTCCGCCCAGTCGCTGGGCCTGACCGGCGAGGAGACCTTCTCCATCACCGGCATCACCGCCCTGAACGACGGCGGCATCCCGGAGACCGTGAAGGTCAAGGCCGCCCGCGGCGAAGCCGCTGATGGTGACAGTGTGGAGTTCGACGCCAAGGTCCGCATCGACACCCCCGGCGAGGCCGACTACTACCGCAACGGCGGCATCATGCAGTACGTGCTGCGCAGCCTGATCCGGAAGTAAGCAGCCCGGTCCGCGAGTGAGCGGGACCGGCAGCGGCAGGAAGGGCCGCACCCCTCGGGGTGCGGCCCTTCCCGCATGTCCGGCTTGTACCACGGAAGCGCCCGGCGGGGCGGGTGTGCGGGGCCGCTCGGGGACATCACGAGGCCGGGGGAGTGGTGTCGGGGCGGACTCGGTGAGAAGGCGGCGAGGCGCGGTAGGTCTTACGCCGTCCTTATTTCCTGCTGACAGGAGAATCACATGCGCAGGTTCATCGGCCGGTCCGTCGCGGCCGCCGTGCTCGCGACGGCGGTCGTGCTCCCGGTGTCGGGAGTGGCCCAGGCCGCCCCGAAGGCGCCGACGGTCGCGTCGTGGCAGCACCACGACTGCAAGTGCAAGCACAGCCACCACCGCTGGGACGATGACGACGACTGGGGCTGGGGCCACCACTGGTGGGGCCACGGCGGCCTGCTCAGCGGCCTCCTCGGCATCCTCCTCTGAGCCGTCCGGCAGCCGTACAGGGCCGCACCCTCCGTTCGCGGACGGTGCGGCCCTGGCGTGCGGGCGGGGTCAGGAGATCAGTTCGATCTCGGCGAGGGTGGCCCTGGCGGCCGGGACCAGGCGGTAGTGCCGGTACGTGCCCGGCCGGTCGACCGAGAAGACGCGGGTCTGCTTGCCCCACGTGAAGGACTCGGCGGAGCGGCGGTCCACGGTGGTCCACTTGCGGCCGTCGGGGGAGCCTTCCAGAGTCCAGCCGGCGGGTGCGTCCGCCTTGGCCGAAGAGGTCAGCGTGTACGAGGTGACGCGGGACGCCTTCGTGAGGTCGGCGGCCGCCGTTTCGAAGGACGCCGAGGTGTCCGAGGTGTTGTCGAAGAGCGCCGAGCCGTCCGGCGCGGTCACGTCACCGGCCGGGGACGGGACCTTGTCGTCCTGGGTGATCGAGGTGGGCGCGGCGTGCGCGCCGGTGCCCCAGCGGGACGGCTCCGGGCCCATGGCGAAGTCCAGGGTGCCGCCGCGGGCGAGTACGGAGTGCGGGAGCGCCGTGGAGGTCCAGGGCTTGCCGTTGACCCGCACGCCCTGCACGTAGACGTTCCGGGCGCTGTTCTTCGGGGCCTTGATGACCAGGTCGCGGCCGTTCTCCAGGTGGACGGTGGCCTTCGTGAAGAGCGGGGAGCCGATGGCGTACTCCGGCTGTCCCATCACCAGCGGATAGAAGCCGAGGGCGCTGAAGACGTACCAGGCGGACATCTCGCCGTTGTCCTCGTCGCCCGGGTAGCCCTGGCCGATCTCGCTGCCGAGGTAGAGCCGGGAGAGCACCTCGCGGACCTTCTCCTGGGTCTTCCAGGGCTGCCCGGCCGCGTCGTAGGCGTACGCGATGTGGTGCGACGGCTGGTTGCTGTGGCCGTACATGCCCATGCGGGTGTCGCGGGCCTCGGTCATCTCGTGGATCACGCCGCCGTAGCTGCCCGCGAACTCCTGGGTGCCGGTCTCGGGCGTGGCGAAGTACGTGTCGAGCTTCTTCGCCAGGCCCGCGCGGCCGCCGTAGAGGTTGGCGAGGCCCTTGAGGTCCTGCGGCGCGGTGAAGGCGAAGGTCCAGCCGTTGGTCTCGGTGTAGTCGTTGCCCCAGACGCGCGGGTCGTACTTGTCCGGCGTCAGCCGCCAGTCGCCCTTCTCGTCCTTGCCCTGGAAGAAGCCGACCTTGTCGTCGAAGAGCTTGACGTAGTCCTGGGCGCGGTTCAGGAAGTAGGCCGACTCCTCCTTGTAGCGCTTCTTGTGGGTCTTCTTGTAGAGCGCCTGGCCCATCCGGGCGATGCCGAAGTCGTTGAGGTAGCCCTCCAGTGCCCAGGACATGCCCTCGCGGGTCTTGGTGGAGGTGTAGCCGAGGAACGGCGAGGTGTTCATGCCCTTGCGGCCGACGCCGGGGCTGGGCGGCGCGACCGTGGCGTTCTTCAGCGCCGCCTCGTACGCCGCGTCGGCGTCGAAGTGCACCCCCTTGGCGTACGCGTCGGCGAACGCCACGTCGGAGCTGGTGCCGGTCATCAGGTCGGCGTAGCCGGGCGAGGACCAGCGGGAGATCCAGCCGCCGTCCTTGTACTGCTGGACGAAGCCGTCGGCCAGCTGCCCGGCCAGCTTCGGGGTGAGGAAGGAGTACGCGGGCCAGGTGGTCCGGTAGGTGTCCCAGAAGCCGTTGTTGACGTGCACCTGGCCGTCGACGATCTTCGATCCGGTGTGGGTCGGGGTGTCCGGGCCGGTCGCGGGGGAGAAGGGGCTGGCGTAGCGGGCCTTGCCGCTCACCTCCTCGGAGCCGGAGTTGGGGTAGAGGTAGAGCCGGTAGAGGCTGGAGTAGAGGGTGGTGAGCTGGTCGCGGCTCGCGCCCTCGACCTCGATGCGGCCGAGGATGCCGTCCCAGGCGGACCGGGCCTTGTCCGTCAGGGAAGTCAACGACGCGCTCTCCGGGACCTCCTGGCCGAGATTCGCCTTCGCCTGGTCGACGCTGATCAGGGACGTGGCGATGCGCATCGTGACCGTGCGGTCGGTGCCCGGCTTGAAGCGGAGGTAGCCGGTGACGTCGGGGCCGCCGCCTCCGGAGAGCTTGCCGCCGGCGGTGACCGGCGCGTCGAAGGTGGCGTACACGAAGAGCCGCGTGGCCCCCGTGGACGACCCGCTCTTGACGTCGGAGAAGCCGGTGACCACGCCGTTCTCGGTGTCGAGCGTGAGGCCGCCCTTGTTGTTGACGTTGTCGAAGATCAAGCTCGCGTTATCACCCGGAAAGGTGAACTTCATCAGCGCGGCGTGGTCGGTGGGAGCGATCTCGGTCTTCAGCCCGTTGTCGAAGGTGACGCCGTAATAGTGCGGCTTCGCCGTCTCGCGGGAGTGGTGGAAGGGGAGCGCGCGGGCGGTGCGGGAGGCGTCGGGGGTGCCGGCGGCCGCGGACGGCATCACCTGGAAGGTCTGCCGGTCGCCCATCCAGGGGCTGGGCTCGTGGCTGGCGGCGAAGGCCTGGAGTGTGGGGAGGTTGTCGGCGTTGTTCTTGCGCGCGTATTCGTAGAGCCAGTCCTGGGAGCCGGCGTTGGTGACCGGGGTCCAGAAGTTGAAGCCGTTGGGGACGGCGGTCGCGGGGAAGGTGTTGCCGCGCGAGAAGCTGCCGCTGGAATTCGTGCCGCGGGTGGTCGAGGCGTAGTCGGCGAGGTGCGCGAGCCGCTTCTCGGGCGCCTTGGGGGCCAGCTTCACATCGTCCAGCCAGCCGCGGAACTTCGCCGGGCCCTTCGGGGAGTCGTAGGCGACCAGGATCCGGTCGACGGTCCGGCCGTTCGCGACCTGCCCGATCCGCGAGGCGATGTGGTTCCACTGATTGACGTAGAGGGACTTCGAGGCGCCCTGACCCCGCGGATCGAGCGGGAAACCGTGCTGGTCAACGGCCTTGAGGTCGCTCAGATAGGTGCCGTCGCTGAAGGCCAGGTCGACGGCGACGTTCGTGGCGTCGTAGTCGCGGTCGCCGTCGGCCATCGACGGGAAGACGCGGTAGGAGAGCTCGGTGTCCCGGTCGACGGCGACGTTCACGTCGAAGACCTTGTTGTACGAGTATCCGCGGCCGTCGGCCGTATGCGTCCCGGCGTAGCGCAGGGCGCGCGTCCCGGTGAATCCGGCGCGGGCCTTGGCGGTCGGTGAGCCGCTCGGGCCGCGGTCGACGAGGGAGAGCATGTCCTTGGGCGCGGGGGTGTCGCCGCCGTCCGCCGCGAGGTGGACGTCGGCGAGCTGGAGGGCGTCGTCGGCGCCGTTGTTCGCGGTGATGTCGAGGCGGTAGTGGCGGTAGGCGGCCGGGGCGCCGATCTTGTACGTCCTGGTCTCATGGCGCTTCGGGAAGGACTGGTCCCGCTGGGTGTCGAGGACCTTCCAGTCCTTGCCGTCCTGTGACCCCTCAAGGGTCCAGTCCCGGGGGTCGCGCTCGGCGTGGTCATTGGCCGAGGTGAGCGCGTACGTCGTGACCTCGATGGGCGCGTCCAGGTCGAACTCGGCCCAGCTCGTGCGCGCGAAGGCCAGCCACTTGCTGCCCGGATCGCCGTCGATGAGGTTCTCCTTCACCTCGCCGCCGCCGTCGTTCTCGCCGCCCGCCCGGACGTCGGTGACCCGCTCGGTCACCTCGCCGGGGATGCCGGAGCTGAACGCGCCGTTGACGCCCGCGGCCTTCTTCTTGCCGTCGGCACCGGTCTCCACGGTGTTGAGCCAGGTCGGCGCGGGGTCCTTCGCCTCGAAGGAGGAGCTGAACGCCCGGTCGGAGCGCGGAGATCGGTCCGGCGTGGCGACCGCCGGGCTCTGGCCGCCCATGGCGAGGGCGAGGGCGACCGCGCCGATCGTCGTGGCGGTGACCGGGCGACGTCTGTATCGAGATCTGTGCCCCATCCGCAAGATTCCTCCAGTTGGACAACGTTGTCACGAGGCCGCGCAAGGGACCAGTAGGGCGGCAAGCGGGCAGGAGTGTCAAGGGCGCGGGACGACCGAGGGGCGGTTGTCGGTCGTACGCCGCTGGTTGTCGGCCGTGCGCCGCGCTCGCTTCGGTTACGGCTTCGCGGCGACGGGCGGCACGAAGAAGCTCACCATGTCCCGGTACTCCTGGTGGGGCGCGTCATCGGCGGCGAGCCAGTCGCTCGGTCCCACGCGGTCCTCCCACGCGAGATGCCGCTCGGCGATGGCGCCGACGAAGTCCTGGGCCAGCCGCCCCGCTTCGAAGAGGTCCTGGTCCGGACTCTGCGAACTCGCCCCGACGATCTGCCCGCGCACTTCGGCGGAGTGTCCGTAGCGAAAGCCGGCGCTGCCGCACAGATGCGGGTCGACGAGGACCGCCTCGCCGTAGTTGCGCCCCAGTCGCCGGTGGCCTGCGGCCTTGGCGGCCGCGTTGGGCAGGAATCTGTGCCCGTCCTCGCCGATGCTGACGACGCCGAGAACCGCGCGCTCGTTGGGTATCCAGGGCCCCGCCGTGGGATCCATGAGGACGAAACCCATGGCTGTCCGGCCATAGCTGCCGCGGGGCGCGGCGGACGCGGCGGTGGTGTGCTGGCGCCAGATGCTCGCCGCGCGCCGGAGCCCGAGCTCCAGCAGGAGCTGGTCGAGTTCGCCGGGGCCGAGCAGGTAGTCGTACGGATTGCGGCGGTGCTGGGCGCGCACCGTCAGCCCGTGCTCCGAAACGGTCTCGCGGACATTCACTGTCGGCTCCTTCTGCGGTGTGCACCAGTGGTCGGCCACCGGCGGGGCGGTGAGATCGTCGGAGATCATAAGGCCGAAATCCGGTGCCGCCGCGGGGAAATCGAAAAAGATCTTCGAGAGGTGGGCGGTGCGGCCGTTCCGTAGAAAATTCTGCGCGGAAAGGCCGCGTACGCGGTGCCGGAATCGTTCCGGTTACGTGCGGGAATGGCGATAGTGGTTGAACCACTTGACGTCACGTCAGTTTCCATCCATGCAGGTCAAGTTGGGTTCACGTAAAAGGCGTGGTCCGCTCATGGAAATGCTTGACCGCGGGACCGCTTCCCCATAGATTGCCTGGCGCCGCAGGGATCGAATATCGAACGGGGGGCGATCAAGTGGTGGGGGGTTCCGGGACCCGCAGGGTTTCCCGATCTTGAGTACGTGGAGTCGCCGACTCCGTATTCACACCTGACCTGGCTGGGCCGCCACAGGGCGCCCCGGCTTTCCGAGTCGCGCCCTTGAACCATCGGGACCATCGCGCGAAATCACCGTTGCCGTATTGCCTGCCGACAGCCCGGGCCTTGGCCCAGGTGGCCTCGGCATGCCGCGCGGCCACTCATGGGAAAGGTTGGTTCTGCAATGACAGTGAGCGCTCATCTCGGCCTGGCGGAGACGTTCCGGCGGGACGGTTTCGCCGCGACGGGGCCGCTGATCTCCACGGACGAGGTGGAGCTGTACCGGGACATCTACGACCGCTTCCTGAGCGGCGAGATCGAGAGCGGGGACAAGCGCTCCGACCTCGGCTCCCACGTCCCGCGCCGGGACGGCGTGCGGGAGAACATCACGCAGATCATGTGGCCCTCCGCGCTGTACAAGCCGCTCCTGGACCTGCCGCTGCACGACCGGGCCCTGAAGGTCGCCCGCGAACTCATCGGTGACGACGCCGAGCTGGACTTCGACATGCTGATCCACAAGGCGCCGCACACCGGCGTGCCGACGCCGTGGCACCAGGACGCGGCCTACTGGATCGACCTGCCCGACACCCGTGCCGTCTCCCTCTGGGTGGCCCTCGACGAGGCCGTGCTGGACAGCGGCTGCATGTGGTACGTCCAGGGCTCGCACCGGCAGCCGCTGCGCCCGCACCGCCCGACCAGCGACGGCAAGAACATCGAGACCGACTGCTCCGAGACCGAGCCCGGGGCGACCGCGGTGCCGGTGTCGCCGGGGGAGGGCATCGCCCACGGAGGCCAGACGCTCCACTACTCCCGCGGCAACACCACGGACCAGGTCCGCCGCGCCTACATCCTCAACTACCGCCCCGCCTCGATGATCCGGTTCGAGCGGGAGCGGGGCGCGGACCACGGCCTCGAGGAGAACGTGCGCAAGGTGCGCAACGCGAACGCCGGGGACGCGGGCAACTGAGCGACTCGCAATTGATCCACCCGCGACCGATCCACCCGTAACCCCCCTCCGACCGCCCTGAACACGCCTGTGAGGTAATGCCATGGAGCCCACGAGTCACCCGGTGAAGTTGAGCGGTGCCGTGATGGCGCATCCCAAGCGCATGAAGGAAGCCCAGCTCATCGCTGACGCCGACGCGAAGGGCCGGATCCGGGTGACCGTCGACCCCGAGCCCGGGGGCCGGCCCACGGCGCTGCGCACCGCGCTGGTGTCCTGGGGATGCGTGGCGCCGGACGCCACCCACCACGTGGTCCTGCAGGACGACGTGCTCCTGGCAGACGGGTTCTACGAGCACGCCGAACGCGTCGCGGCCCGGGTCCCGCACGAGGCGGTCGCCTTTTATGCCGGGTGGGAGGCGCGCAACGGCGCCGTGGCGCGCCTCGCCGCGCTGACCGGCTCCCCGTGGGCGTACACGCTCCAGGAACACGTGCCGTGCCAGGCGCTGATGCTGCCCGCCGACGTGGCCCGGGGTTACGCGGCCTTCCAGGAGGAGCACGGCGAGGGCTGGCCGTACGACGTCGTGGTGCAGCAGTACCTGAACTCCCTGGGGATACCCGTACGGTTCACGACGCCCAGCACCGTGCAGCACGACGAGGTGCCCAGCATCGCCGGCAACAGCTACCACGGGTTCCGCCAGGCGACGCTGTTCACCGGACAGGCGGCGGAACCGTCGACGTACGACTGCCCCCGCTTCCCGGTCGTGCCCTTCTACCAGTACGGCGACGCCCGGTGCGCCGTCCGCCGTGAGACGGAATGGGAGTACCTGGAGACCGAGCGGTACCTGCGGCGCCTCGGGCTGCTCGACAACGCCACGGCGGCCTTCGACGCGGCCGAGCCGTCCGGTCTCCCCGAGCGGGTGAGCCGGGCCGTGTGGCTGACCGGGTTCGCCACCGGCGTCGTCACCGCCGACGCGCCGGAGCCGGAGCCTTCGGTGGCGGCCGCGGTGATGGAAACGCTGGGCACCGGCGGCCTGTGCGAGGAGTACACGGCCGCTGAGCTGCTCGCCATGGCCCCCGCGGTGCGGGACCTGGCACTGGCCGCGCTGGCGGCGGGACGCCGGGCCGGACGCCTCGGCATACGCGCGGCAAGCCCCGGACCCGATGCCGCCCGCGTCGTCGTCACCGGGGGCGAGAGCCGCTTCGGCGGCCAACTCGCCCGCCTGCTCGTCGACGTGGGGTACCAGGCCGTACATCTCGCGGGCGCGCCGGAGGCCCGGGACCTGGCCGGTGTGCCGTACGTCGTGCACCTGGGCGGCGCCGACGACGCGCTGCTCGACGAGGTGCTGACGGCCGCGGAGCAGGCGGGCGTGGCGCGCCTCGTGTACGCCGGTTCCGCCGCGGTCTACCGCGGCAGCGGCGCCCGGACGGTGGCGGAGGGGACGCCGGCGGAACCGCCGGGCGACCCGGTCGCGCTGGCGTGGTGGCGGCAGGAGGAGCGGTGCCGCCAGTGGGGCGAGCGGAGCGGGACCGCCGTACAGGTGCTGCGCCTCGCCGACCCCGTCGGTCCGCACGCCCCCGCCGACAGCACCCCCGTCCGGTGGGTGCACCTGGCGTGGACGCGCCACTCGCTCTCCCTGAACAAGCAGGGGGCGCACCAGATCCTCGACTACCGCGACATGGCCGACGCCATCGGCGCCGTGCTGGCCGCCCCGCCGGCCGCGGCGGTGCTCAACGTGGCCTCGGCGGCGTACGGCGAGGAGGAGCTGGCGGAGCTGCTCGCGGACGTCTCGCGCCGGACGCCGTGGGAGTGGAGCGACGGCCCGGAGGCCGAGCGCTGGACCATGTCGACGGAGCTGATCGAGAAGGAGCTGGGCTGGCACCCCTCGGCCTCGGTCTTCGAGGGCGCGCGGGCGCTGGCCCAGTGGTACGCCTGCGACATCCACGGCGACTACGACGTCCCGGCCTGAACACCCCATCTCTCATTGACCTTTCAAGGAGTGCGGCATGTCCGGTATAGCTGGCTGGGTCGACTTCTCCCGCGACGTGGCGCGGGAGCGGGACGTCGTACAGGACATGACGGCCACGCTGGCCCGGCGCGGTCCGGACGGCGAAGGCGTGTGGCTGTCCGGGCACGCCGCGCTGGGCCACCGGCGGCGGTCCGCCGCCGAGGCCGAAGGGGGCGAGCTGCCCCTGGTCCTCGATGCCGGTTCCGGCCCGCGCACGGTCCTGACCTGGAACGGCCGGCTCTACAACGCCCAGGAGCTGCGGACCCGGCTCCGGTCGGCGGGCCACGACCTCAGGGCCGGCGGCGACGCCGAGCTGGCCCTGCACGCGCACCGGGAGTGGGGGCCGGACTTCGTCACGCGGCTCGAGGGTGTGTACGCCTTCGCTCTCTGGGACGTACGACGGGAGGAACTGCTGCTGGTCCGTGACCGCATGGGCGTGAAGCCGCTGTGCTACGCGATCACGCCGGCCGGGGTGCTCTTCGGCTCCGAGCCGAAGGCGATCCTCGCCCATCCCGATTTCTCGGCGGCCGTCGACGCCGAGGGGCTGCGCGACATCCTCTCGGTCGCCCGGGTGCCAGGGCACGCGATCTTCCGCGGCATGCGGGAGGTCCGCCCGGGCCACACGGTGCGGGTGACGCGCGCGGGCACGGTCGAGAAGCGCTACTGGGGACTGCGGGTGGCGGACCACACGGAATCCCTCGACCGGACGATCGACACCGTCCGCGGCCTGCTGGAGACCATCGTCACCGAGCAGATGGTGGGCGAAGCGCCGCCGTGCGCGCTGCTCTCCGGCGGCCTGGACTCCAGTACCCTCACCGCGCTGGAGGCGAAGACGGCCCGCGCCCAGGGGATCGGCCCCGTCCGCTCGCTGGCGGTCAACGACCACGACCCCGACGGGAAGGCCGGCAACGACGACCACCTCTACGCGCGGATGCTGGCGGAGCACGTCGGCACGGACCACGGCGAGATCTCCCTGAAGGACCTCGACCTGCTCGACCCGGCACTGCGGGCCTCCGTCCTGGCCGCCTACGACGTGCCGATCAACAAGGGCGACCAGTACGCCTCCCTGCATCTGCTGTTCCGCGCCGCGCGAGAACACGCCACCGTCGCCTTCTCCGGAGAGTGCGGCGACGACGTGTTCGGCGGATACAACTGGAACCGCCTCTCCGAGTGGATCTCCACCAGTACCTTCCCCTGGGTGGCCGAGGGGAGGCCGCGCTTCCAGGGCTACGAGTCGGTCTTCGACCCCGGCCTCCTCGGCAAGCTCGACCTGGCCACGTACGAGCGCGACTCCCACAGCGCCGCGGTCGCGGAGATCGCGGCGGCCGACCACCTCGACGACGCGGACGAGGCGCGCTACCGGGAGGTCACCTACCTGGCGCACACCCGCCACTCCCGGGTTCTCTTCGACCGCCTCGACCGGCTCGGCATGGCGTCCGGGCTCGACATCCGGGTGCCCTTCGCCGACCACCGGCTCGTCGAGTACACCTTCAACATCCCCCGCGCCATGAAGGGTTTCGACGGCCGGGAGAAGAGCCTGCTGCGCGCGGTCATGAAGGACCTGCTCCCGGAGCCGGTGGCGATGCGCGTCAAGACCCCCTATCCCAACCTCCGGGACACCGCCTACGACCGCGTGCTCCGCGACCGGCTCGTGGCCGTCGTACGCGACCCGGACAGCCCGATCGCTCCGCTGCTCTCCGACGGACTCAGGGCAGCGGTGGCGGGGAGCGGCGCGGCCGCGCTGGAGAGCGGGGTGAGCCGGGCGGCTCTGGAGACGGCACTCCAGACGGAGAGCTGGCTGCGCACCTACGGGGTGCGGATGGACCTCTGAGAGTTCTCCAGCCTGAATTCCGTGCAAAGGATGCCCGAATGATCACGCCCCTCGCCCCGCCGGCCCGCCTGTGGACCTGGAATTTCGGCGGCTACTTCACCGCCCGCATCGCGTCGATGCTGGGTGACGCGATGCTCCCGGTCGCCATGTCGGTCGCGCTGCTCTCCCTCGGATACGGGGTCAGCGCGGTCGGGTTCGCGCTCGGCGCCTGGATGGGGGCGTTCGCCCTCTTCGTCGTTTTCGGCGGGGTGTTCGCCGACCGGTTCCACCCCAGGCCGCAGATGATCGCCGCGGACGCGGTCCGGTTCCTGCTCATCGGCTCGCTCGCGGCGTACTTCTGGCTCGGGCACCCGCCGCTGTGGTTCATCCTCGCGGTGTCCGTGCTCGGCGGGACCGCGACCGCGATGTTCCAGCCGGGCGTCACCAGCCTGGTGCCCCAGGTCGCCGCCGACCCGCAGCAGGCCAACGGGGTGCTGCGGGTGGCCCAGGGGATGTCCACGATGGCGGGGCCCGCGCTCTCCGGGCTGCTCGTCGCCACCACGTCGGCGGCCGTGGCGTTCGCGGCGACCGCCGCCACCTTCGCGGTCAGCGGGGTCTGCCTGGTGGCGCTGCGGCTGCCCCGGTTCGAGCCGGACCGGTCGGCCTCCACGCTGGCGAATCTGCGTACCGGCTGGGACGAGTTCCGGTCCCGGTCCTGGCTGTGGGCGGTGATCCTGATCTGGTGGATGCTCGGGATGTTCGTCTGGGGCCCCATCACGCCGCTCGGCGCGGCCTCCATCACCGACGCGCACGGCAAGGCCGCGTTCGGCTACGCCGAGGGCGCGTTCGGGGCCGGCTGCGTCCTCGGGGGTGTGCTGGCGATCCGGATCCGCCCGTCCCGGCCGCTCTTCGGCGGCGGGCTCGCGATGTTCCTGTTCCCGCTGATGCCGCTGGCCGCTTCCCTGGTCCCGGCCCAGCCGCTGCTCATGCTCGGGTATGCGATCAGCGGCATCGGCTGGGCGTTCTGGGGCGTCCAGTGGGCCACCACGATGCAGACCCAGATTCCCGAGGACCGGCTCAACCGCGTGTCCGCCTACGAGATCGCGGGCTCGATCCTCGCCGTGCCGATCGGGCAGATGATCGCGGGCCCCGCCAGCACGGCCTTCGGCGTCCACCGGATGCTGATGGTCGCCACGGTGATCGGCTTCTGCTGTGCCGCGGCCCTCATCGCCGTCGCCCCCATCCGCCGGCTCCTGCGCGCGCCGGAGCGACCGCGGCCCGCGCCGGCCACTCCCTCCCTCGACGCGACCAGCACATGATTGGGGCTTGTCCATGCGGTACCGCATGACGGTGATCGGCAGCGGATATCTCGGCATCACCCACGCCGCGTGCATGGCGGAACTGGGCCACGAGGTCCTGGGGCTGGACATCGACGAGGACCGGATCCGCCGGCTCGGCGCCGGTCGGCTCCCCATCCACGAGGAAGGTCTCGACGAGCTGCTCCGCCGCGGGCTGGACTCCGGAAAGCTGCGCTTCACCACTTCCTACCAGGAGGCGGCCGAGTTCGGCGACGTACATTTCCTGTGCCTGGGCACGCCGCAGAAACAGGGCGAGTACGCGGCCGACGTCTCGCAGCTCGATGCGGCGGTCGACGCGTTGGCGCCCCATCTGACGCGGGAGTGCCTGGTCGTCGGGAAGTCCACCGTGCCCGTCGGTTCGGCGGAGCGGCTCGCGGGCCGACTGCGGCGGCTCGCGCCGGCCGGTGACCGGGTCGACCTGGCGTGGAACCCCGAGTTCCTGCGTGAGGGCTTCGCCGTCCAGGACACGCTCGGCCCGGACCGCGTCGTCCTCGGCCTCCGTACCCGGTACGCCGAGAAGGTGCTGCGCGAGATCTACGCGCCTCTCGGCGAAGTCCCCTTCGTCGTCACCGACTTCGCCACCGCCGAGCTCGTCAAGGCCGCCGCCAATTCCTTCCTGGCCACCAAGATCTCCTACATCAACGCGATGGCCGAGGTGTGCGAAGCGGCCGGAGCGGACGTGGTGCAGCTCGCCGAGGCCATGTCCTACGACGATCGCATCGGCGGGCGCTTCCTCCGCCCCGGACTCGGCTTCGGCGGTGGCTGCCTGCCCAAGGACATCCGCGCTTTCCTGGCCCGCGCCGATGAGCTGGGCGCCGGGCAGGCGCTGTCGTTCCTGCGCGAGGTGGACGCGGTCAACCTGCGCCGCCGGGACCGCACGGTGGATCTCGCCCGGGACCTCGCGGGCGGGTCCTTCGCGGGCCGCAGGCTGGCCGTCCTCGGCGCTGCCTTCAAACCCGACTCCGACGACATCCGGGACTCGCCGGCGCTCCACGTCGCGGGGGAGATCCAGCGGCAGGGCGGGCGGGTGTCCGTGTACGACCCGGTCGCGCTGGACAACGCCCGCAAGGCATGCCCCGAGCTGAGCTACGCCACCTCGGCGACGGAAGCGGCGCGTGGGGCACACGTGCTGCTTCTGCTCACGGAGTGGCAGGAGTTCGTGCGCCTGGACCCCGCGGAGCTCGGCGCGGTGGTCACGGTGCGCCATGTCCTCGACGGGCGCAACGCCCTCGACCCGGCTGTCTGGCGGAAGGCCGGATGGCATTACCGGGCCCTGGGCCGCCCTTGACCGGGGCTCGCCCCCCTGGCGCACTGGCGGGGTAGCGGAGCAGCGGGACGGCCGTCACCGTGAGGTCTCAACTCGGACAAGACCGGCCTGCAAACCTGCGTTCGATCTTGCCCAGTTCGTGGGGAGAGGACTATACCTGTCGGCGTCAGCATGGCCGTTCAGCCGAACGCGGACCCGGGCAGGGGGCAGGGGAAAGCGTCCGAGCAGCGATGCGAGCCGTGCGGGCCCTTCCTTGTCACCGGCCCCGGAACAGGCACAGCAGTACAGCAGCACCGTACGACCCCAGCTTCACACCACCGCGGTGCCGGGGAGGGTCCGGTTCACCGCCTGAGTCCAGAAGGCGAGGACTTGAGCATGGGATCCAGCAGACTCAACCGTCGTGACGTGATGAAGAGGGCCGCGGCGGCCGGTCTTCTCACGGTGCCCGCCATCGGCGCCCTCAGCTCCTGCGCCAGCGGCGGCAGCGAGGAGAACAAGGCCGAGAAGGGCAAGAAGAGCAAGGACAACCCGCTCGGCGTGAAGACGGACGCGGGCCTCGCCGTGTACATCTTCAACGGCGGCTACGGGGACAAGTACGCCCAGTACGTCACGGACATGTACGCGGAGAAGTACCCCAAGGCGAAGCCGTCGCAGAAGGCCACGGAGCGCATCGCGACCCAGCTGCAGCCGAAGATCATCCGGGGCAACCCGACCGCTGACGTGATCAATAACTCCGGCGCCGACAAGATGAACCTCGGCAAGCTCGTGAAGAACGGGCAGGTGGCCGACCTCACCGAGCTGCTCGACGCGCCCTCGTGGGACGACCCGAGTGTGAAGGTGCGCGACACGCTCGCAGCGGGCATGGAAGAGATGGGCGCCTTTGGCACCAAGGGCTGCTACCAGCTCAACATCGCCACGACCGTGTACGGCAACTGGTACTCCAAGCGGCTCCTGGAGGACGAGCTGGGCATGGAGTATCCGAAGACCTGGGACGAGATGCTCGCTGTCTGCCGCAAGGCCAAGTCCAAGGGCATCCACGGCTGGAGCTATCCGGGCGGCCACGCCCGGTACATGCTCTTCAGCATGTACGCGATGTTCGCTCAGGTGGGAGGGCGGCAAGTCGTCGAGGCGATGGACTACTTGGAGCCGAACGCCTGGAAGCACGACGCGGTGAAGTCCGTCCTGGAGGCGTTCGAGGAACTGATCGCCAAGAAGTACGTGCTGACCGGCTTCGACGGACAGGACGCCCACACGGAGATGCAGACCGCCTGGACCAAGGGCAGGTGCGTCTTCATCCCCGACGGTTCCTGGGTGGAGAACGAGGCCAAGGACACCACTCCGAAGGGCTTCAGGATGGCGGTGGGCGCGACCCCCTCGCTGGACAAGAGCGACAAGATGCCGTTCGGCACGCTCTACGCCCCGCCCGGCGAGCCCTTCGTCGTTCCGGCCAAGGCCGTCAACGTGCGGGGCGGCATGGAGTGGCTGCGGATGATGTACAGCAAGAAGGCCGCCCAGAACTTCTTCAAGGAGGTCTCCTCGATCCCGGCCCTGAAGGGTGCGATCGCCGGAATGGATCTGCCGCCCGGCGTCGACAGCGCGCAAAAGGCGCTCACGGCCGCCGGCGACAACGTCGTGATCCCGTTCTTCAAGGAGTGGTACGAGGAGCTCTTCGCGAACGACTTCGACAGCGCCATGGCCAAGTTCATGGTGGGTGACCTGTCGGTGCGGGGCGTGATGGACGCCATGCAGAAGGCGTCCGACCGCGTGGCCAAGGACCCCGACATCACCAAGGTCAAGAAGGGCTGACGGGGCGACAGTACGGAGCACGGGGACAACAGCGGTGAATCGGGGCGGCGTGAGCGCACAGACACGGGCGGACAACAAGTCCTCGCCCGGCAGGACGGGTTACGGCGGAGCACAGCAGACCTCGGCGCCGGGGCGGCTGCTCTTTCTCGCGGCGGTTCTCCTCCCGCCCCGGTTCACGCCGGAGAGAGTGCGCAACGACCGCAGATACCGCACGCTCGACAAGTACCGCTTCATCGCCGGCTTCCTGGTCGTGCCGCTGGCCTTCTACGCGGTCTTCGTCATCTCGCCCTTCATTCAGGCGATCTACTACTCGTTCACCGACTGGTCCGGCGGGCCGGTGGCGAACTTCATCGGCCTCGGCAACTTCGTGAAGATGTGGCACGACGAGCGGTTCTGGGATTCCGCGACGACCAGCCTCACGCTGCTCGTCATCGCCCCGCTCATCACGCTCGTCCTGGGCATGTTCTTCGCCTACATGCTCACGGCGGGCGGCCGGCACCGCAGGGGCCAGGCCGTGGCGGGCGTGGCCGGTTCCTCGCTCTACAAGGTCGTCTACTTCTTCCCGCAGGTCCTCTCCGTCGCCATCATCGCCGTTGTGTGGGGACGGGTCTTCAGCACCAACAGCGGCCTGCTCAACGGTGCCCTGGAATCCGCCGGTGTGGCCGGCCCCGCCTGGCTGGGCGGGAACCACACCCTCGCCCTCATCGCGGTGCTCACCGTGCTCTCCTGGAGCTTCGTCGGCTTCTACGTGGTGCTGTTCTCGGCGGCGATGGGCGCGATCCCCAAGGACATCTACGAAGCCGCGCTCCTGGACGGCGCGGCCCGGGGCCGCACCTTCTTCAGCGTCACGCTCCCGCTGACCTGGGACACCGTGCGGACCGGCTGGATCTATATGGGCATCCAGGCGCTCGACTCGTTCGCGATCGTCCTCGTCATGGTGCCGGGGAACGCCCTGAAGGTGACCCCGGTCTTCCTCTACGAACGGTTCCGCGACGGCCAGTACGGCTACGCCACCTCCATCGGTGTCGTGCTCCTCGTCCTCAGCGTGATCTTCTCGTTGATCATCATGAGGATCGGGAACCGCGACCGGATCGAATACTGACGAGCGCGGGAGCCACATCGCCATGACCACCACACCCGAGAAAACGGCCCCCGCCCGGGGTGCCCGCCGCCGAGGCCGCGGCGCCGAGAGCGCCACCCTCAACGTCTTCTCGCACGCCTTCCTGCTCCTGTGGGTGGTGATGGCGGCGGGCCCGCTCGTCTGGGTCGCGGTGACGTCGTTCCGTACCTCGGGCGACATCCTCAGCGACCCGATGGGCTGGCCGTCCTCGCTGCACTGGGAGAACTTCAGGCACGCGTGGAACGAGGCCAACATCGGCCGCTACACCCTCAACTCCCTGGTCATCCTGGCCGGATCGCTGACCGGCACGATGCTGCTCGGCTCGATGGCCGCCTACGTCATCGCCCGCTTCACCTTCCCGGGCAACCGCGTCGTCTTCATGCTGTTCGCGGGCGGCATGATGTTCCCGGTCATCCTCGCGCTGGTGCCGCTCTTCGCCGTCATGGAGAACTTCGGCCTCCTCGACACCCGCCCCGGCCTGATGATCGCGTACATCGCGTACTCGCTGCCGTTCACCACCTTCTTCCTCACCTCCTTCTTCCGTACGCTGCCGACCGGCGTGCAGGAGGCGGCGATGGTCGACGGCGCCTCGCACACCCGCACCTTCTTCCAGATCATGCTGCCGATGGCCAAGCCGGGCCTGGTCAGCATCGGCATCTTCAACTTCCTCGGCCAGTGGAATCAGTACCTGCTGCCGCTGCTGCTCAACAACGAAGAGGAAAAGAGCTATGTGCTGCCGCAGGGGCTCGCCTCGCTGGCGGTCTCACAGGGCTACCGCGGCGACTGGGGCGCGCTCTTCGCGGGCCTGACGGTGGCCATGCTCCCGGTGCTCGTCGTGTACGTGGTCTTCCAGCGCCAGGTGCAGGCGGGCCTGACCGCCGGCGCCCTCAAGTAAGGCGCGCTTACCGATGTCGAAGGGTTGTCCATGAACAAGCGAATCATCGCCACCGGTGCGGTAGTGAGCGCCATGGCACTGGGACTTTCCGCCTGTGGTGGCGGCAGTGACAGCGGCGACAGCAAGACCATCAAGGTCGTCGCCGCCGATTACGGGGACAAGGCGTCCAACGCCTCCAAGGTGTACTGGGCCGACGTCAAGAAGGAATTCGAAAAGGCCAACAAGGGCTACAAGGTCGATGTCCAGGTGATCAACTGGAATGAGATCGACAAGTCCGTGAAGAACATGATCCAGGCGGGCAACGAGCCGGATCTGCTGCAGACCGGCGGCTACGCCGACAAGGTCGCCGACGATCTCCTTTACAAGGCGGACGAGGTGCTCTCGCCCAAGACGCGCGAGAACCTCATTCCCACCTTCGCCAAGGCCGGCGAGGTCGACGGCACGCAGTACGGCATTCCGTGGGTCTCCTCCAGCCGCGTGATGTTCTACAACAAGGACGTGCTGAAGAAGGCAGGGGTGAAGACACCGCCCAAGAACTGGGACGAGCTCGCCGCCGCCGCCAAGAAAATCAAGTCCGCCAAGGCCGCGGAAATCCCCTACGCCCTGCCGCTCGGTCCCGAGGAGACCCAGGGCGAGACGATGATGTGGGAGCTCGGCAACGGCGGCGGCTACACGGACGCGAGCGGCAAGTACACCCTGGACAGCGCCAAGAACACCGAGACCTTCGACTGGCTCAGGACCAACCTGGTCAAGCCCGGTCTCACCTATGCCAACCCCGCCTCCACCGACCGCAAGACGGCCTTCGCCGACTTCGCGGCCGGCAAGGTCGGCATGCTCAACGGCCACCCGAGCCTGATCCAGATGGCCAAGGAGGGCAAGGTCGACTACGGAGTCGTGCCCATTCCGGGCAAGGACGGGCCGCTGAAGAGCACCCTCGGCGTGGCCGACTGGATGATGGCGTTCAAGGACGGCGGCGCCGAGAAGGCGGGCGTGAAGAAGTTCCTGGACTTCACGTACTCCAAGAAGATGCTGCAGTTCGACGAGATGTACAACCTCATGCCGGTCACCCAGGACGCGCTCAAGACGATGCAGTCCAACGGCAAGCACAAGGACCTGGAGCCCTTCTTCAAGGTGCTGCCGAACGCCAAGTTCTACCCGCTGGGCGACACCTCCTGGGACGTCGTCTCGGCCGAGATCAAGAAGACCGGCGGCAAGGCCGTCGCCGGCGACGCGAAGCAGGTCCTCGGCGACCTGCAGAAGAAGGCGGAGTCGGCGGCCGCCGACGCCAAGTAACGGCTCGCACGCACCCGTTCGCAAGGAGCACTTGTGTCAGTGAAGGCCCCGCCGTCCCCGGCCGACGCCGGCCGGGGACGGTCCGGGCGCGTACGCAGGCCGGTGCGGCGCCCTGGCGGTCTCGCCAGGCTCGGACCGCTGCCCTGGATAGCGCCCGTCGTTCTGCTGATCCTCGCCGTGGTCGTCTGGCCGGTCGTCGAGCTGATCCGCACCTCGTTCCTCAACATCTCCATCGCCGGGAAGGTGCGCGGCGGCGCGGGGACCGACAAGTTCGCGAAGCTCTTCGAGGAGAGCGACTTCGGGGCCGTGCTGTTCTGGACGGCGGTGTGGACCGTCGTCGTCGTGGCCGTCACGATGCTGCTCTCGCTGGCCCTCGCCCAGCTGTTCAACCAGAGGTTCCCCGGGCGCCGCATCACACGCTGGGCGCTCATCGCGCCCTGGGCGGCATCCGTGCTGATGACCGCGATCGGCTTCAAGTGGATGCTCAACCAGACGGCCGGCGTGCTCAACACCCTGATGCTGGACCTCGGCCTCATCGAGAGCTCCAGGGACTGGCTGGGCCGGTCGGGCACGGCCTGGCCGTGGATGATGGCCGTCGCGGTCTTTGTCTCGCTGCCCTTCACCACGTACACGCTCCTCGCCGGACTGCAGACCGTCCCGCGGGACGTCTACGAGGCGTCGCGGATCGACGGGGCCGGCCCCTGGCAGACCTACCGGCGCATCACGCTGCCGCTGCTGCGGCCCGCCTTCCTCGTCGGCGTGGTCATCAACCTCATCAACGTCTTCAACTCCTTCCCCATCATCTGGGCCATGACGCAGGGCGGCCCGGGCTATGACACCTCCACGACCATGGTGTTCATGTACAAGCTGAAGGAGACCGACATCGGCGAGTCCGCGGCCATGTCGGTGGTCAACTTCGGGATGGTCGTGGTGCTCGTGCTGATCTTCCTGAAGGTCAGCCGGTGGAACGAGGAGGACTGATGGCCACCGCGACGGCGGGCCGCCCCACGGCCCGCGCGCCGAAGCGCACCTTCCGGCCGCGCACCCTTGTCATCACGGTCTGCGCCTGGGCGCTCGCCGCGCTCTTCCTCGCGCCGTACCTGGAGATGGTCGTCACCGCGCTGCGCCCCAAGAGCGAGCTGCGGGACCGCACCTACCTGCCGCAGCACTTCGAGTGGGCGAACTTCATCGACGTGTGGAAGGAGTCAGCGCTCGGCCAGAACCTGCAGGTGAGCATGGTCGTCGCGGGCGGCGCCACGCTGCTCGTGCTGCTGGTCTCGCTGCCCGCCGCCTACTACACGGCGCGGATGCGCTACCGGGGCCGCAAGCTCTTCCTGCTGCTCGTCCTGGTCACTCAGATGTTCCAGCCCACGGCGCTGCTCGTCGGCCTCTACCGGGAGTTCCACCAGCTGGACATGCTCAACTCGGTCTGGACGCTGATCCTCACCAACGCGGCGTTCAACCTGGCCTTCGCGGTGTGGATCCTGACGGCGTACATCGGCTCGATCCCGCCGGAGCTGGAGGAGGCCGCCATGGTGGACGGCACCAGCCGGTTCGGCGCGATGACGAAGGTGACGCTGCCGCTCGCGCTGCCCGGTGTCGTCACCACCGTGATCTTCACCTTCATCTCGGCGTGGAACGAGTTCGTGATGGGGCTCACCCTCACCACCGAGCCGGAGAAGCAGCCGCTGACGGTGGGCATCAACAACTTCATCGGCGCTTACACCGTGGAGTGGAACTACCTCTTCGCCGCTTCCGTGGTGGCGATCGTGCCGGTCATCGTGCTGTTCGCCTTCATCGAGCGGCACGTGGTCTCGGGACTGACGGCGGGTTCGGTGAAGTAACCCGTTCCGCCCAGGGCCTCCCCGCCTTCCGCCGCCGGGCGACGGGAGGCCCTGGGGCGTGTCCACGCGGCGGGTCGGCCGTCGTGCGTGGATATGCGCCCTGCGGTGGTCGAGGACTTGACGGGAGTGGACCCGGGCGGCTCAGCTTAGATTCACATGTTGGAGACAAGCCGGGTCCCATTGCTGTGGCCCGGCCGGCGGGCGGTCGTCGTGCCGCCCGCGGCAGGCGGGAGTGGATGAGTCGATGGAGACTCCGGGGTCGCAGTCCTCGCTGCACCGGGCCAACCTTGAGCGGGTCGTGCGCGCCGTGAGGATGGCGGGATCGCTCACCCAGGCGGAGATCGCCCGGACCACCGGGCTCTCGGCGGCCACGGTCTCCAACATCGTGCGGGAGCTGAAGGACGGCGGGACCGTCGAGGTCACGCCCACCTCCGCGGGCGGCCGTCGGGCCCGCTCCGTCTCGCTCTCCGGCGACGCGGGCGTCGTGGTCGGCGTCGACTTCGGCCACAGCCACCTGCGGGTCGCGGTCGGCAACCTCGCGCACCAGGTGCTCGCCGAGGAGTCCGAGCCGATCGATGTGGACGCCTCGGCCGCCGAGGGCTTCGACCGGGCCGAGCAGCTGGTCAGCCGGCTGGTGGCGGCCACCGGCATCGACCGCTCCAAGGTCGTCGGGGTGGGCCTCGGCGTGCCGGGCCCGATCGACGTGGTCTCCGGGACGCTCGGCTCGACCGCGATCCTGCCGGGCTGGTCCGGCACCAACCCCGGCGAGGAGCTCTCGGAGCGGCTCGGCGTGCCGGTGCACGTCGACAACGACGCGAACCTCGGCGCGCTCGGCGAGCTGGTGTGGGGCGCCGGGCGGGGCGCCGCCGACCTCGCGTACATCAAGGTGGCCAGCGGCGTCGGCGCCGGGCTGGTGATCAGCGGGCAGATCTACCGCGGCCCGGGCGGCACGGCGGGCGAGATCGGGCACATCACGCTCGACGAGTCGGGGCCGGTGTGCCGCTGCGGCAACCGCGGCTGCCTGGAGACCTTCACCGCGGCGCGGTACGTCCTCCCGCTGCTCCAGCCGGGGCACGGCCCGGACCTGACCATGCCGGGCGTCGTCCAGCTGGCGCGCGACGGCGACCCGGGCTGCCGCCGGGTCATCGCGGACGTCGGCCGGCACATCGGCAGCGGCGTGGCGAACCTGTGCAATCTGCTGAATCCGAGCCGGGTGGTGCTCGGTGGCGACCTGGCGGAGGCCGGGGAGCTGGTGCTCGGGCCGATCCGGGAGTCGGTGTCGCGGTACGCCATCCCCAGTGCGGCGCGTCAGCTCGGCGTCGTACCGGGCACGCTGGGCGGCCGGGCCGAAGTGCTGGGCGCGCTGGCGCTGGTGCTCAGCGAAATGGGGGACTCCACGCTGCTGGACGGCACGCTCGCCGTGGACGCTCCCGCCATTGTCTGAAGCAAGAGAGGCGCCCCACCGGTGCTGGGGCGCACTCTGAGTTCACACAGCTAACGGATGGCACCGTTGTCATCTCGTTAAGGATTTACTCCTTGACGCCCTGCGAGCGGCCGAGTTGACTCCAAGCACCTCGGCCGCAAGGACGCGGCCATGTCAGGGAGGGCCATCCCCATGAACGCATTTGTGCGTCGCGTCGTCATAGCCACCACCGCGGTCTCCATGGCCGCGACCGTGGCCGCCTGCGGCAAGGCCGGCAGCGACGGCGACAGCGGTGGTGACAAGAAGACCATCGGCCTCTTGCTGCCGGAGAACAAGACCACGCGTTACGAGACCTTCGACCGCCCCTTGATGGAGGCGAAGATCAAGGAGCTCTGCGCGGACTGCGTGGTGAAGTACAACAACGCCGCGCAGGAGACCGAGACGCAGAAGAAGCAGTTCGACGCGCTGATCACGCAGGGCGTCAAGGTCATCATCCTGGACGCGGTCGACTTCAAGGCCACCAAGTCCTGGGTGAACCAGGCCGCCAAGAAGGGCGTCAAGGTCGTCGCGTACGACCGCCTCGCCGAGGGCGACATTTCGGCATACGTGTCCTACGACAACGAGAAGATCGGCCGCCTCCAGGGCGAGGGCCTGGTCAAGGCCCTGGGCAGCGACGCCAAGAACGCCAACGTGGTGATGATCAACGGCTCGCCGACCGACCCGAACGCCCCCTTCTTCAAGAAGGGCGCGCACACGGTCCTCGACAAGCAGGTCAAGAAGATCGTCTACGAGCAGGACATCCCGGACTGGTCGCCGGACGAGGCCAACAAGAAGATGAACTCGGCGATCGACTCCCTCGGCAAGGACGGCTTCCAGGCCGTCTACTCCGCCAACGACGGCATGGCCGGCGGCATCCTCACCGCGCTGAAGCAGCGCAGCGTCGACGTCCCGGTCGGCGGCCAGGACGCCGAGCTGGCCGGTCTGCAGCGGATCCTGAAGGGCGAGCAGTCCTTCACGATCTACAAGCAGATCAAGCCGCAGGCCGAGACCACCGCCGAGGTCGCGGTCAAGCTCCTCAAGGGCGAGAAGATCGGCTCCGTCACCCCGGACAAGGTCGACAGCCTCAGCGGCGAGGTCAAGGGCATCCCGGCGAAGCTGTACGACGCGCAGATCGTGACCAAGGACGACATCAAGGACACGATCATCAAGGACAAGGTGTACAAGGCGAGCCAGCTCTGCACCGCGGACTACAAGAAGGCGTGCCAGGAAGCCGGCATCAAGTAGCCCTCCCCCGGACGGCCCGCGCCCTGGGTGGCGCGGGCCGCCGGGCAGCCTCGTACGCACCATTCCCGCCCGACAGGCGGCGAAGGAGATGATTCACGTGTCCGCTGCGCCCGTGCTGGCGTTGCGCTCGGTCTCCAAGCGGTTCGGCGCCGTCCAGGCGCTCTCGGACGTCACGCTGGAGATCGAACCCGGTGAGGTGGTCGCCCTGGTCGGCGACAACGGCGCCGGCAAGTCGACCCTCGTCAAGACCATCGCCGGGGTCCACCCCATCGACGAAGGCACCATCGAGTGGGAGGGGCGACCGGTCCGCATCAACCGGCCGCACGACGCCCAGGAGCTCGGCGTCGCCACCGTCTACCAGGACCTCGCCCTCTGCGACAACCTCGATGTCGTCGCCAACCTCTTCCTCGGCAGCGAGCTGCGCCGCGCCTCCGTGCTGGACGAGATCGCCATGGAGAAGCGCGCCAAGGAGCTGCTGGACACCCTGTCCATCCGCATCCCCAGCGTCCGCATCCCCGTCGCGGCGCTCTCCGGCGGCCAGCGCCAGGTCGTCGCCATCGCCCGCGCGCTGATCGGCGACCCCAAGGTCGTCATCCTCGACGAGCCGACCGCGGCGCTCGGCGTCGAGCAGACCGCGCAGGTCCTCGACCTCGTCGAGCGGCTCCGCGAGCGCGGCCACGGCGTGATCCTGATCAGCCACAACATGGCCGACGTGCAGGCCGTCGCGGACCGCGTCGCGGTGCTGCGCCTCGGCCGCAACAACGGCGTCTTCCCGGTGGCGGACACCTCCCACGAGGAGATCATCGCCGCCATCACCGGCGCCTCGGACAACGCCGTCACGCGCCGCAAGGCCCGTACGGACCAGGTGAAGAAGGAGCAGGGCGCGTCATGAGCAGCGACCTCACCAAGAGCGCGGCGGGCGGCACGCCGGACCAGGGCGCCGCCGCGGCGGAGCAGGGCGCCGTCCCGGCCGCCGCCGTCGACCCCCGCCTGCTCGTCCGCGAGCAGGGCTTCAAGGGGTACTGGACCGACTTCACCCGGCGGATGCGCGGCGGCGAGCTGGGCTCGCTCCCGGTCGTCCTCGGCCTGATCGTCATCGCGGTCGTCTTCCAGCTGCAGACCAGCAGCTTCCTGTCCGCGGGCTCGCTCGCGAACATCGGCGTCTACACCTCCGGCCTCGGCATCATGGCCGTCGGCATCGTCTTCGTGCTGCTGCTGGGCGAGATCGACCTCTCGGTCGGCTCGGTGGCGGGCGTGGGCGCCGCGGTCTGGGCCGTGCTCAGCGTGACGAACGGCCTGAACGACTGGCTGTCCGTCCTGCTCGCCATCGTCTGCGGCCTGCTGATCGGCGCGCTGCACGGCTTCTTCTTCGCCAAGATCGGCGTGCCCGCCTTCGTGGTCACGCTGGCCGGCTTCCTCGGCTGGAGCGGCCTGCAGATCTGGATGATGGGCAAGGAAGGCTCCATCAACACGCCGGACGACAGCGTGGTCGCCTACCTCACGGGCTACTACTTCGAGGACAAGGCGGCGGCGTACGGCCTGGCGCTGGTCGCCGTGCTGGCGTACGCGGGCTCGCTGCTGCTGGACACCAGGCGCCGCAAGGCCGCCGGGCTGCCCTCGCGGCCGCTGAGCGAGGTGGGCCTGCGCACCGCCGTGGTCGCGGTGATCGCCTTCGTCGTCGCGTACGTGCTCAACGAGCCGGCCGGCGCGCGCGGCCTGCCGCTCGCCCTCGTCGTCTTCCTGGCCGTCCTGGTCGTCGCCGACTTCGTGGTCCGCCGCACGACCTACGGCCGGCAGATCTTCGCGGTCGGCGGCAACGCGGAGGCGGCCCGCCGGGCCGGCATCAACGTCGACAAGATCCGCATCACGGTCTTCGCGATCTCCGGGATGCTCGCGGCCTTCGGCGGGCTCTTCATCGCCAGCCTCTCCGGCGGCGCCACGAAGAACCTCGGCGCGGGCAACACGCTGATGAACGTGATCGCCGCCGCGGTCATCGGCGGCACCAGCCTCTTCGGCGGCCGCGGCAAGATCTGGTCGGCGCTGCTGGGCATGCTGGTGATCCAGTCCATTCAGCAGGGCCTGAACCTGCTGGGCATGGCCAGCGAGATCCAGTACATGATCACCGGCGCGGTGCTGCTGGCCGCCGTCGTGATCGACTCGGTCTCCCGGCGGACCCAGAAGACGGCCGGACGGACCTGACACGCCCGGTCAGCCCGATGGCCCCTGCCCGGTTCCCTACGGGTGGGGGCCATATGCGTGACATTCCTCGCACGGCCCGCGCGCAGTGGCAGCGCGCGGAACATTAGACTCGTCTGATCGGCAAGCTCGATCAGCTCGGACCGTCCCGAAGCGGTTCGAAAACAGCTCGACGCAACGCACAAGGAGGCACGGGTGGCGCTGCTGACCCGCATCAGGGGACCGCGCGATCTGGACCGGCTCGGACCGGAGCAGCTGGAGCAGCTCGCGGGAGAGATCCGTACGTTCCTTGTCGACGCCGTCTCCAAGACCGGCGGACACCTCGGCCCGAACCTCGGCGTGGTCGAGCTGACCATCGCCCTGCACCGCGTCTTCCACTCGCCACAGGACCGGGTCCTCTTCGACACCGGCCACCAGTCCTACGTGCACAAGCTGCTGACCGGACGCCAGGACTTCGGCAAGCTGCGGGCCAAGGGCGGCCTGTCCGGCTACCCCTCGCGCGCCGAGTCCGAGCACGACGTCATCGAGAACAGCCACGCCTCCACGGTGCTCGGCTGGGCCGACGGGCTGGCCAAGGCCAACCAGGTGCGCGGCAAGGACGACCACGTCGTCGCGGTGATCGGCGACGGCGCGCTCACCGGCGGCATGGCCTGGGAAGCGCTGAACAACATCGCGGTCGCCAAGGACCGCCCGCTGGTCATCGTCGTCAACGACAACGAGCGCTCGTACGCGCCGACCATCGGCGGCCTCGCCAACCACCTCGCCACGCTCCGTACGACCGACGGCTACGAGCGCTTCCTGGCCCGTGGGAAGGACCTGCTGGAGCGCACCCCGGTCGTCGGCAAGCCGCTCTACGAGACGCTGCACGGCGCGAAGAAGGGCCTGAAGGACTTCATCGCCCCGCAGGGCATGTTCGAGGACCTGGGCCTGAAGTACGTCGGCCCGATCGACGGTCACGACATGGAGGCGCTGGAGTCCGCGCTGCAGCGCGCCAAGCGCTTCGGCGGCCCGGTCATCGTGCACTGCCTGACCCAGAAGGGCCGCGGCTACGAGCCCGCCGAGCAGGACGAGGCCGACCGCTTCCACGGCATCGGCGTGATCCACCCCGACACCGGCCTCCCGGTCTCCGCCTCCGGCGCCGACTGGACCTCCGTCTTCGGCGAGGAGATGGTCAAGCTCGGCCGGGAGCGCAAGGACATCGTCGCGATCACCGCGGCGATGCTGCAGCCGGTCGGCCTGAAGAAGTTCGCCGAGGCGTTCCCCGACCGGATCTACGACGTGGGCATCGCCGAGCAGCACGGCGCGGTCTCCGCCGCGGGGCTGGCGACCGGCGGTCTGCACCCGGTCTTCGCGCTGTACGCGACGTTCCTGAACCGCGCCTTCGACCAGGTCCTGATGGACGTGGCGCTGCACAAGTGCGGCGTGACCTTCGTCCTGGACCGCTCCGGCGTCACCGGCACGGACGGCGCCTCGCACAACGGCATGTGGGACATGTCGCTCCTGCAGGTCGTCCCGGGCCTGCGGATCGCCGCGCCGCGCGACGCCGACCAGGTACGCGCCCAGCTGCGCGAGGCCGTCGAGGTCGACGACGCGCCGACCGTGGTGCGCTACTCCAAGGGCGCGGTCGGCCCGGCCGTCGAGGCCGTGGGCCGGATCGGCGGCATGGACGTACTGCGCAACGCGCCCGAGAGCGTCACGCGCCCGGACGTGCTGCTGGTCTCCGTCGGCGCGCTCGCCCCGATGTGCCTGGAGATCGCCGACCTGCTGGACAAGCAGGGCATCTCCACGACCGTCGTCGACCCGCGCTGGGTCAAGCCGGTCGACGCGGCCCTGCCGGGCCTGGCCGACCGGCACCGCGTCGTGGTCACCGTCGAGGACAACATCCGCTCCGGCGGCGTCGGCTCCGCGGTCGCGCAGGCGCTGCGGGACGCGGGCGTGGACGTGCCGCTGCGCGACTTCGGCATCCCCGAGCGCTTCCTGGACCACGCGTCGCGCAAGGAGATCATGGCCGAGATCGGCCTCACCGCGCCGGACATCGCCCGCCAGGTCACCGGCCTGGTCGCGAAGATCGACGGCCGCTACGAGGACACCGGGGACGCGCAGGCCGCCGAGCCGGCCCAGGTCGCCCAGGACTGATCGGTCCGACGCCGCAGGGACCGGTCCGCACTCGTTCGGGTGCGGACCGGTCCCTGCGCATATCGAGTGATCTGTGGCGCCTTCGGGCAAGCCGTCAGTGACTGTTCCCCGCTTTTGCCGAGACTCGGTCAGTTGGGGATTCCCAGACGGTCGCCCAGGCGGAGGTTCGCCCATGAGCAGTTCGTTGCCAGAGCAGGAGGGCCGCCGCCGCGGCCTTTTCCGTACCAAGACGGTCGAGGAGTCGATCCGCGACACGGAGGAGCCCGAGCACGCGCTCAAGAAGTCACTGTCCGCGCTGGACCTCACGGTCTTCGGCGTCGGGGTGATCATCGGCACCGGCATCTTCGTGCTCACCGGCAAGATCGCCAAGGAGACGGCGGGCCCCGCTGTCGCCCTCTCCTTCATCGTCGCCGGTGTGGTGTGCGCGCTGGCCGCGCTCTGTTACGCGGAGTTCGCCTCCACCGTCCCGGTCGCCGGCTCCGCGTACACCTTCTCCTACGCCTCGCTGGGCGAATTCCCCGCCTGGATCATCGGCTGGGACCTGGTCCTGGAGCTGGCGCTGGCCTGTGCCGTGGTGTCCGTGGGCTGGTCCGGCTATATCCGCTCGCTGCTGGACTCCGCGAGCGTCCACCTGCCGCAGGGGCTCTCCGGCACCCATGAAGGACACTTCGGGTTCGACCTGCTGGCCTGCATCCTCGTGCTCGTGCTGACGGCCATTCTGGTCGCGGGCATGAAGCTGTCCTCGCGGGTGACCGCGGTGGTCGTGGGCGTCAAGGTCACCGTCGTACTGATCGTCATCGTGGTCGGCGCGTTCTTCATCAACGGCGCGAACTACCAGCCGTTCGTGCCCAAGTCCGTGCCCAGCGAGGGCGGCAGCGGCTGGCAGGCGCCGCTGGTCCAGCTGCTGTTCGGCTTCACCCCGGCGAGCTTCGGCGTGATGGGTATCTTCGCGGCCGCCGCCGTGGTCTTCTTCGCCTTCATCGGCTTCGACATCGTCGCCACCGCCGCCGAGGAGGCCCGCAATCCGCAGCGCGACGTACCGCGCGGCATCCTCGGCTCGCTGCTGATCTGTACGGTCCTCTACGTCGTCGTGTCCGTCGTCGTCACCGGCATGCAGAAGTACAGCAAGCTGTCCACGGACGCGCCGCTCGCCGACGCCTTCAAGGACCTCGGGCACCCCTTCTGGGCCGGTCTGATCAGCTTCGGCGCGGCCGTCGGCCTCACCTCCGTCAGCATGATCCTGCTGCTCGGCCAGAGCCGGGTCTTCTTCGCGATGAGCCGCGACGGCCTGCTGCCCCGGGTGTTCTCCACGGTCCACCCGCGCTTCGGCACGCCCTACCGGTCCACGATCGCGCTCGGCGTGGTGGTCGCCGTGGTGGCCGGCTTCACGTCCATCGACGTCCTGGCCGAACTGGTCAACATCGGCACCCTGTTCGCCTTCGTCGTGGTCGCACTGGGCGTGATCATCCTGCGCCGCACCCGCCCCGACCTGCCGCGCTCCTTCCGTACCCCATTGGTGCCGCTGGTGCCGGTCCTGTCGGTGCTGGCGTGCCTGTGGCTGATGATCAACCTGACCGCGGAGACCTGGCTGCGGTTCGCCGTCTGGATGGCGGTCGGGCTCGTCTTCTACTTCGTGTACGGGCGGTCGCACAGCCGGATGGGGCGCCGCGGCTGACGGCTCCTCATCTGCCGTACGCCCGGCCGCCACCGGTGCCGGCCGGGCGTACGGAACGGGGGCCCGTCACCCGGGCGCCCAGCGCCTCCACCCGGGCCCGCAGCCCCCGGTCGGCCGTCACGACCACGCAGGGCCGCCCCTCGGGCCGGGCCGCGACCAGTTCGACGATGCGGTCGTCGCCGCTGCCGTCGGCCGACTCCACCCGTACGCCGTCGACGCTCGCCACCCCGCGCGCCGCGCCCTCCACGACGAGCACCAGCTCCACCGGCGGGTCGGCGATGCCGGGCAGCCCGCTCCCGCCGTACGCCACGAGGCCGTCGCGCAGCCGCTCGGCCGCGCCCCGCCGGTCGTGCCACCAGCCGTCGGGCACCGAGCCGACGACGTTGGCGCCGTCGACGATGAGGGTGGTTGTCGCTGTCATGCGTTCATCGTGGCATTCCGCGGCCGCCGGGGAGATCACTATCCGCGAATCGACAACCTGGGGTTGACGCCCCGGTCATCGTCAACCTACCGTTGACGCATGGCAGATTCCGTGGAACCCGTACGCAGCACGCAGCCGGTGCGCCTCGACGACCTGATCGAGGCCATCAAGAAGGTGCACACCGACGCCCTCGACCAGCTCACCGACGCGGTACTGGCCGCCGACCACCTCGGCGACGTGGCCGACCACCTGATCGGCCACTTCGTGGACCAGGCGCGACGCTCCGGCGCGTCCTGGACGGACATCGGCAAGAGCATGGGCGTCACCAAGCAGGCGGCCCAGAAGCGCTTCGTCCCGAAGGGCCCCGCGACCTCGGACCTCGACCCGAGCCAGGGCTTCGGCCGCTTCACGCCGCGCGCCCGCAACGTCGTCGTCGCTTCCCAGAACGAGACCAAGGCGGCCGGCCACACCGAGATCACGACGGCGCATCTCGTCCTCGGCCTCCTCGCCGAGCCGGAGGGCCTCGCAGTGAAGGCGATCGCCGCGCAGGGCATCACGCCCGAGGCGGTACGCGAGGCGGCCACCGCCGCGCTGCCGCCGCGCGCGGACGCCGAGGTCCCCGCCCTCATCCCGTTCGACGCCGCGGCCAAGAAGGCCCTGGAACTGACCTTCCGCGAGGCCCTGCGGCTCGGCCACAACTACATCGGCACCGAACACGTACTGCTCGCCCTCCTGGAGCAGGAGGACGGCGACGGCGTCCTGACCCGCCTCGGCGTCACCAAGGCCGCCGCCGAGGAATGGGTCACCGCCACCCTGGCCGCCCTCGTGGCGGACAAGCCGCAGGAGTGACGGCGCGTCAGCCCTGAGTACTGCCCGACCAGCGCGTCACCACGGCCGTCATGGCCCGCGTCACCACCACCGCGCGGTGTTCGCGGGCCCGGACGCCGTGGCGGTACTCGATGTGCAGGAACGGCACGCCGGCGGCGTGGGCGCGCCGGCCCTGCACGTTCGTCTCGCCGGCCAGCGGACAGGTACGGGCCCAGGCGCGGCACACCTCGAAGCCGTGCGACCGCAGATCGTCCGCCAGGGCCCGGCCGTCCGCGCGCGCCGCCGTGCCCCGCCCGGTCGAGGCGATCACGTCGTACTCCGGCGCCGAGGAGTCGGCGAAGCCGTGGATCTGCAGCCCCGGCAGCCCGCGCCGTACGAGCTCGGCGCAGACCGCGTCGAAGACGGTGTCGCGGTGGTGCGCCACGTCCGCGCGGTCGCCGCTGCCCGCGTCGCGGTGCGCGCCCGCCAGGACCAGCACCCCGCCCCGGGCGGCGAGCAGCACGCCGACGCCCAGCCGTTCGGTGTCCTGGTCGGCCACCGGGTGCGGCACCTGCACCGACCAGCGGGCCGGCGCTTCCAGGTCGACGTAGACCCGGCCCCAGCCGCGCTCCGCCTCCGAGCCGCGGTCGCGGTCGGCCACCTCGGCGTACTGCCGCCCGGTGGCCCGGTCGGTGAGGGTGCGGACCGTGTACCCGGCGTCCGCCAGCCGGGCGCGGGCGGCGTCCCGGCGGCCGTCGAGCAGCAGCCCGACGCCCGCCGCGACCGCCCGCCGCTGCGCCCGCTCCGGGCGGACGTAGCCGCCGGCGGGGGAGAAGCCCGTGGTGTAGCCGGTGACCCGGCGCACCAGGTCGACGGGCGTCGGCTCCGCCGAGCCCTCGGCCCGTACACCGCCGGGCCCCGCCCCGCAGGCGGCGGCCGTGACCAGCGCCGCAACGGCCGCGAACAGCCGGAGCGTTCGCGCAATCGTTATCTTGTTCGTCCGAACCACGGTCATAGTTGTATAAAGTTAACTGAGTGACGAATCGCCCTTACTGGAGTCTCCGTTCGACTCGGAGGCTCGTGGCCGCCACCGCCGCCCTCCTCCCGCTGGCCGGTCTCGCCGGCTGCGGAGCCGCGGAGACGGAGGCCGCGGTGAAGCCGGACGGCCGCCGCTTCACGGTCGCCGCGGCCGGTGACATCCTGATCCACCCGCAGCTGACCGAGCAGGCGCGCAAGGACGCGGCGGCGACCGGCGGCGGCGAGCAGGGCCTGGACTTCGACCGGATCATGGCCGGGGTGAAGCCCGTGATCAGCAAGGCCGACCTGGCGATCTGCCACTTCGAGCCGGTCGCGGGCAAGCCCGGCGGCCCGTTCCGCAGCTACCCCGACTTCCTCGTACCGCCGCAGATCGCCACCACGATCAAGCACGTCGGCTACGACACCTGCTCCACCGCCTCCAACCACACCCTGGACCACGGCCCTTCGGGGGTGAAGCGCACGCTGGACGTGCTGGACGCGGCGGGGCTCAAGCACACCGGCTCGGCGCGCAGCGCCCGCGAGGCGGCCACCCCGCTGATCATGGACGTCAAGGGGGTCAAGGTCGCGCAGCTCTCGTACGCCTTCGGCTTCAACGGCCGCGAGGTGCCGGCGGACAAGCCGTGGCTGGTCAACCAGAACGACTTCGAGAAGATCGCGGCGGCCGAGCGCCGGGCCCGCAAGGCCGGCGCCGAGGCCGTCGTCCTCAGCATCCACTGGGGCCGCGAGCACCACCCCGAGCCCAGCGCACCGCAGCTGAAGTTCGCCCGCCGGCTCGCGAAGGAGACCGGCATCGACCTCGTCATCGGCCACCACGCGCACGTCGTGCAGCCCATGGAGAAGGTCGACGGCACCTGGATCGCGTACGGCCTCGGCAACCAGCTCGCCCGGCACGACGTGCCTTCCGGGCTGACCGAGGAGGGCGTGATCGGCTGGTTCGAGTTCGCCGAGCGGCAGGGCGGCGGCTGGGACGTCACGCCCAAGTACGTCCCCACGCTCGTCGACCTGCCGCCGGACCCCGACGAGAGCGGCAAGCTGCCCGAGGGAGCCGTCACCGACCACCGGCTGGTCGACGTCGCGGCGGCGCTGCGGGACGGCGACGGGCTGACCGCGGACCAGCGGGCCCGCTACCGGCTCGCCTTCGAGCGCACTCAGGGCACGCTGCTCAACCGGGGCGCGGGCGAGGACGGACCGCGGCCACTGGAACCGCTGCCGGCCGGCTGACCGCGCCCGTCCGGCCGCTGGTACGCCGGTACGCCCGGACGTCGCCCACCTCACAGCGGAAACTTACGAAACTCGTACAACCCTTCCCGCGGTACGCGGGTCTTCTATGCGGTTTCACCGCAGGAGCGTGCCCACAAGGCCCGCTCCTGCGCCGCGGTTTTCCGACATACCCGCACGTCAGCCCGCACGCAGCACCTGGAGCGCGCTCCGGCTGAGCTCCAGGAAGGGAGCCCCCCGTTGGCCGCTTCGGCTACGAAGCGGCGGCACAAGGTCCGCCGACGGGCCGACATGTCCCTGCTGGGCGGCATACGGCCGCCCATCGCTGTGCTGTCTGCTCTGATCCTCACCTTGACGGGCCTCACCGCCCTCACCCTCGGCCGGATAGGCCAGGACCCCGTCGCCAAGGCGGTGCTGACCTCCCAGCAGCACTTCGCCGAGGACGGCGCCATCGCGATGCGCGCCTCGATCGACGAGAGCGTCACCGACCTCACCCGGGTCGCCGGCCTCTTCAGCGCCTCCGACCCGGTCCCGGCCGACGCCGTCCTGGACAAGCTCGGCAACGTGTACCAGAAGTGGCGCGGCACCGCCGTCATCGAGATCAAGTCCGGCAAGCTGCTCGCGGCCCGCGGCGAGAACGTCCCGCTGACCGCCATCGACCGGACCCGGCTGTCCCAGGAGAACGGCCTCGCGCCGCGCATGGTCCGGCTGCAGAACGGCGAGGTACGGCTGCTCACCCTCGCCCTGCTGACCTGGGAGGGCCACCCGCAGCAGCTGCTGGTCTCCACCAGCGGCCTGAAGTTCCCCGGCATCAGCCTCGGCGACTTCCGCTCCATCGCCGTCGTCGACCAGCGGGGCAACGTGCTCAGCAGCGACGGCATCCCCGAGCCCGAGCAGGTCCTCACCGACCTCCAGCGCGCCGAGGTCACCCGCTCCCGCAAGCAGCTGAAGTCCTTCGCGGCCGACGCCGCGCGGCGGGCGGCCCAGCACCCCCTCTCCGCCAAGGAGCCCGGCTCCGGCGGCTTCCAGGGCGTCAGCGGCTCGCTGGTCGGCGACCGGTACGCCGGTGACCGGTCGGTCGCCGGGTACGCCTCCCTCGCGGCGCCCGAGCCCGGCGAGTTCACCGTGGCCACCGGGCTCGGCCTGACCGTCGTCTCGATGGTCCCCGTCGCCGAGGACCCCACCGCCACCAGCAGCCCGCTCTTCGGCCTGATCGCCGCGGGCGCGCTGCTGGTCATCGGCGGGCTCAGCATCGCGCTGCTGCTGGGGACCGTGCAGCGCCCGCTCATCCGGCTGTTCCTGGAGAGCCGCCGGCTCACCCGCGGCGACCTCACCCGCCCCGTGACCGTGCCCCGGTACGGCGAGGCGGCCCGTATCGGCACGGCGCTGGAACGGCTGCGCCGCCAGCTGCTGGGCGAGGCCCCGGACGCGCCGGCACCGGCGGGCCGCACCCGCTCCCGGTTCGGCACCCGCGCGCTGATCGCCGCCAGTGCCGTCCTGCTGTTCGTGTGGTGCGCGCCGCTGCTGCTGCTCGTCAACCGGGCCGGCGACTCCGTCGTCGTACCCCAGCAGCTCGTCAACGACCAGCGCGAGCGCACCGACACCCTCACCGACCGGGTGCGCCGCGCGCTCAACGAAGGCCAGGCCGACCTGGTCTCCGTCGCCTCGCTGATCGGCGACCGCACCGAGCCCGGCCAGATGACCAAGGTCCTGCGGGGCACCCTCACCGAGCACGGCCGGTACCAGTCCCTGTACGTCCTCGACGCGCACGGCAAGGTGCTCGCTCAGGCCGGCGACGACCCGCACAGCCCGGCGGGCAGCGCTCCGTCCAGTGCGCCGGTCCGGCTGCTGGACCACACCAGCAAGGAGCCGGTGATCCTCGGCACGGCCGAGGTGCCGGGCCGCGCGGGCGCCGCCGTGGTCGGCGAGTTCCGCATCGACTTCCTCAACTCGCTGCTGAAGCGCCCGGGCCTCGGCGACGTACGCGTCGTGGACCGCCAGGGCCGCGTCATCGGCGGCAACACCGGCTACCGCGCCTTCCAGCAGCTGCCGAACGACCGGCTGAAGGAGCTGGTCGCGGGCAGCAACCAGAAGGTCGGCATGAGCCCGCGCCCCAGCGGCGTCCTGCACCGCGACGGCACCGGCATCCAGATCGCGGCCGCCGCGCCCTTCGTCGGCGGCGGCGCGGCCGAGGACCTGCACTGGACCGTCGTCAGCTGGCAGCCCGCCTCGGGCCTGGAGATCCCCGCGTACCGCCTGCAGAACCGCACCGTACTGGCCGGACTGCTCGGCTCCGCCGCGGCCGCCGCCTGCCTGGGCTGGCTGCACATCGTCGTCGTCCGCCCGCTGCGCGCGCTCGCCGGGCAGGCCGAGGCGCTGGCCGGCGGGGACCGCCGCACCGTGCTCTATCCGCGCCACCACGACGAGGTCGGCGCCGTCACCCGCAGCCTGGAGATCGTCCGCCAGCAGCTGCAGGGACAGCCGCGCAAGCGGGACGGCGCCGCCACCCTCGCCGGAAGGAACTGACCCACCGTGCTCTTCCTCTACATCGTGCTGGTGGTGTGCGGTGCCGTCCTCCTGGTCGCGGGCGTCATCGAGCAGCGGCGGCACTTCGCCAATCTCGATCGGATACCGACGCGGGTGCTGGTCAACGGCATCCGCGGCAAGAGCTCCATCACCCGGCTGTGCGCGGGGGCGCTGCGCGGCGGCGGGCTGACCACGGTCGCCAAGACCACCGGCACGGCCGCCCGCTTCATCCACCCGGACGCCACCGAGGAGCCGGTCTACCGCAAGTTCGGCATCGCCAACGTCGTCGAGCAGATCGGCATCGTGCGGCGCGCGGCGACCTACCGCCCGAACGCGCTGGTCATCGAGTGCATGGCCGTCATGCCCGCGCTCCAGGAGATCAACCAGTCCAAGCTGATCCGCTCCACGATCGGCGTGCTGTGCAACGTCCGCGAGGACCACCTCGCGGAGATGGGCCCGACGCTGGACGACGTGGCACGCTCGCTGTGCCGGTCGATGCCGGAGGGCGGCATCTGCGTCACCGCCGAGAAGGAACGCTTCCACATCCTCCAGGAGGAGGCGGCGGCGCGGGACTGCGAGCTGGTCTACGCCGACCCGGAGACCGTCACCGACGAGGAGCTGCGCGGCTTCAGCTGGTTCACCTTCAAGGAGAACGTCGCGATCGCGCTCACCGTCGCCGAACTCCTCGGCGTGGACCGGCAGACCGCCCTCAAGGGCATGTACGACGCGCCGCCGGACCCCGGCGTGCTCTCCGTCGAGCGGTACGCCACCGAGGACGGCAAGAAGCTCCGCTTCGCCAACGTCTTCGCGGCCAACGACCCCGAGTCGACGCTGATGAACATCAACCAGCTGCTCGACCTGGGCGCCGTCCACCGCCCGCTGAACGTCGTCATCAACTGCCGCCCCGACCGCGTCGAACGCAACGGCCAGATGGGCGAGATCATCCCCGACCTCCGGCCCGACCGGGTCTTCGTCATCGGCCACCCCGCGAAGAGCGCCATCGACGCGATCCCGGCCGAGTGGCGGGACCGGGCGGTCGACCTCGGCGGCGACCGGCGCGACCCGGAGGAGTTCATGGCCGAGCTGCTCGGCCGGCTCGGCCCGGACTCCTCGCTCGTCGCCATCGGCAACATCCACGGCCAGGGCGAACTGCTCCTGGAACACCTCGCCGAACTCCCGCCGGACGAGACCCCGGACGGCACCCCGGACGCCATGGACGGGGCGGCCGACGCACCCGGGCACGGGGAGCACGTGCAGCACGCGGACACGATGCAGCTGTACGCGCCCACGGTCGATCCCTACGCGCCGTACCCGGAGGGGTACGAGACCCGGCACCAGCCGTGGGTGCCGGCGCCCAGGACCGAGCCGGAGCCGCACGCACGCGGCCTGTTCGAGCCCCGCGTGCCGCCGGTCCCGGCGGCCGACCACCCTCAGCAGTGGCACAGCCCGCAGAGCCAGAGTCCAGGAGAACCCCGTTGATCCCGTCCGTCCTCACCCCCGAGATCGCCGCGATCGGGATCGCGCTCGGCCTGCTCTTCTCGCTGGTCTGCTACCTCACGACCAACCTCTCGCCGGGCGGCATGATCACGCCCGGCTGGCTGGCGCTGACCCTCGTCGAGGACCTGCAGCGCGCCGCGATGGTCGTCGGCGTCACCGTGCTCACGTACGTCTCCGTGCTGCTCATGCAGCGCTTCGTGATCCTCTACGGCAAGCGGCTGTTCGCCGCCGTCGTGCTCACCGGCGTGGCCCTGCAGGCGACCGTGATGATCGTGCTGTCCATCGAGTTCCCGCTGATGTACGCGAACCAGACGCTCGGCTTCATCGTCCCCGGTCTGATCGCCTACCAGCTCGTCCGCCAGCCCAAGGGCCCCACGCTGCTCGCCACGGGCTCCGTGACCCTGATGGCGTTCGTCGTCCTCACCGCCGGCATCCTCCTCGGCTTCATGCCGTCCGCCTGACCCCGTACGGAGACCGTTCATGAGTGCCCCCGGCAAGCCGACCGACCAGCCGACCGACCAGCAGGCCGCGCGGAAGGCCGCCACGAAGGCCGCCAAGAAGAAGCGCGCCGTCCTGCACACCGCGACCGTGCTCGCGCTGCTCGGGACGAGCGCGTTCCTGACCGTGGAGCTGCGCAAGCAGGAGCAGGACAAGGCCCCGGCCGTGCAGGCGGTCACCGACAGCCCCGTACTGGAGTCCAGCACGAAGACGGACACCGGGGCGCAGCACTGGGAGCGGCTGCGGCACCCGGAGCGCTCGGTGCTGCGCGGCGAGGGCGGCGCGGTGCTCGCCACCTTCACCGACGGCGCCCGCACCGCCACCCTCAAGGGCCCCAGCCGCACCTTCGCCGAGGCGGCCCACACCAGCTCCCGGGTGGTGACCGAGGACTGGGTGCGGCTGCTGCCCGAGCCGTGGCGCAAGGGCGCCGAGAAGGAGAAGTGGTTCAAGGACTGGTTCAAGCAGTACTTCGGGAGCGAGGAGGACGACGTCTTCGCGATGGGCTTCCAGTACACCGACCAGGCACCGGCGAAGAAGGACGACGAGGGCATCGCGTACGCGGGCGACGCCAACTTCGGCCCGCTGAACCCCAACGGCAGCGAGGGCAACGACCTCCGCCAGGAGTTGTCCGACTTCAACGACTACCTCGGCATCCCGTACAGCTTCCGGGACGGCACCACCGCGGCCCCGGAGGCCGCGCGTGCCCGCTCGGTGGACTGCTCGGGCTTCATGCGGCTGCTGTGGGGCTACCGCGCCCGCTACCCGCTGATGTCCAGCGACAAGTCCGGCGACGGGCTGCCCCGTACGGCCAACGGCATGGCCCGCTCCGACGTGGGCACCGACGTCCTCCCGCTCAAGGGCGTCGGCGCCGGCGACCGCCCCGCCTCCATCGACGTCCTGCAACCGGGCGACCTGGTCTTCTTCAAGCTCGACGCGCGCACGAAGCAGCGCCTGGACCACGTCGGCATGTACCTGGGCCACGACACCGACGGGCACAAGATCTTCCTGTCCAGCCGCGAAGAGGTCAACGGCCCCACCATCGGCGACAAGGGCGGCACCTCCCGCCTGGACGGCAACGGCTACTACGCCACGAAACTGCGCAGCGCGAAGCGGCTGTAGGCGGCCGCTGAGCGGTGCCCGGGGCCGCCATGGCCGCCGTCAGCTCACTGGTGCTGGGCGGGCGGGCAGTAGCCGGTCTTCTCGCCGATCGTGTTGATCTCGGCGTTGGAGCGGGAGTCGCCCGCGTAGTCGACCTGGTCCGTGCAGCTCACGTCGGGCTTCTTGGGGGTGCCCGACGGCGTGCCGGCCTTCTCCGGGGCCGGGCAGTGGCCGGTCTCCTCGCCGATGGAGTTGATCTCGGCGTTGGACCTCGGGTCGCCCGCGTAGTCGAGCTGGTCCGTGCAGCGCGCGTCGGACATCGTGGCGGTGCCCGACGGCGTGCCCTCGGTGGCGCTCCGGGAGGTCTTGTCCGTGGCAGTGGGGGACTGCGTGGCCTGCGCGGAGGGGGACGAGGCCGAGGTCGCGGGGGCGGGCGAGGCGCCGGAGCCGCCGTCCTGGCAGGCGGTGAGCCCGAGCGCGGCGACGGCGATCACCATGGCGGCGGCGGCCTTGCGGGCGTGGCGGAGGGTGGAGCGGTGCGGCATGGTCGTCCTCGTTCGCTGTTCTTACGACTCTGATGACTCTTACGGCGTGGTGTTGCGGTTCGTGAGGACAAGATTGCCGGCCGCCGCTGTTGATCCACCGACGTACGGCTAATGCCTCGCTAACGTCCCGGGCGGACCATCGAACCCTCGAACCGGCGAGCCGTCGCATCCGCACATACGGAACTGCCCCGGCACCACTGAGGGATGGTGCCGGGGCAGTTGACCCGTGGGGTGGGAGCGCGTCCGTTACGCGGGCACGCTCGCGACGCCCGGGGCGAGGAACTTCTTGCCGTTCACGCGCTCGGAGACGCCCGCACGGTCCAGGTACGGCGTGATGCCGCCCAGGTGGAAGGGCCAGCCGGCGCCGGTGATCAGGCACAGGTCGATGTCCTGCGCCTCGGCGACGACGCCCTCGTCGAGCATCAGGCCGATCTCCTGCGCGACGGCGTCCAGGACGCGGTCGCGGGTCTGCTCCTCGGTCAGGACGGTGTCGCCCTGCTGGAGGAGCGCCGCGACCTCCGGGTCCAGCTCGGGCGCGCCCGAGTCGTACACGTAGAAGCCGCGCTTGCCGGCGTCCACGACGGCCTTGAGGTTCGGCGAGACCTTGAAGCGGTCGGGGAACGCGCCGTTGAGGGTCTCGGACACGTGCAGGCCGATCGCCGGGCCGACCAGCTCCAGCAGGACCAGCGGCGACATCGGCAGGCCGAGCGGCTCGACCGCCTTCTCGGCGACGGCGACCGGGGTGCCCTCGTCGATGACGTTCTGGATCTCGCCCATGAAGCGGGTCAGGATGCGGTTCACGACGAACGCCGGGGCGTCCTTGCACAGGACCGCGGTCTTCTTCAGCGACTTGGCGACCGAGAAGGCGGTGGCCAGCGACGCGTCGTCGGTCTGCTCGCCGCGCACGATCTCCAGCAGCGGCAGGATCGCGACCGGGTTGAAGAAGTGGAAGCCCACGACCCGCTCGGGGTGCTTGAGCTTCGACGCCATCTCCGAGACGGACAGCGAGGAGGTGTTGGTCGCGAGGACGGCGTGCGCCGGGGCGACCGCCTCGACCTCCGCGAACACCTGCTGCTTGACGCCCATCTCCTCGAACACGGCCTCAATGATGAAGTCCGCGTCCGCGAAGCCGTCCGCCTTGTCCAGGACGCCGGTGACCAGGCCCTTGAGGCGGTTGGCCTTGTCCTGGTTGACGCGGCCCTTGAGGAGCAGCTTGTCGATCTCGCCGTGGACGTAGCCCACGCCCTTGTCGATGCGCGCCTGGTCGATGTCGGTCAGTACGACCGGCACCTCCAGCCGGCGCGCGAAGAGCAGCGCCAGCTGAGAGGCCATCAGGCCCGCGCCGACGACGCCGACCTTGGTGACCGGGCGGGCCAGCTTCTTGTCCGGGGCGCCGGCCGGGCGCTTGGCGCGCTTCTGCACCAGGTTGAACGAGTAGATGCCGCTGCGCAGCTCGCCGCCCATGATCAGGTCCGCGAGGGCCTGGTCTTCGGCGTCGAAGCCCTGGCGCAGGTCGCCGTTCTTGGCCTTGGCGATGATGTCCAGCGCGCGGTACGCGGCCGGAGCGGCGCCGTGCACCTTGCCGTCGGCGATGGCCCTGCCGCGCGCCACGGCCTGGTCCCAGGCGTCGCCGCGGTCCAGCTCGGGCCGTACCACCTCGGTGTCGCCCTTGAGGACGGAGGCGGTCCAGATCAGCGACTGCTCCAGGAAGTCCGCGCCCTCGAAGAGCGCGTCGGCGATCCCGAGGTCGTAGACCTGCTGGCCCTTGAGCTGCTTGTTCTGGTTGAGCGAGTTCTCGATGATGACCGAGACCGCGCGGTCGGCGCCGATGAGGTTCGGCAGCAGCACGCAGCCGCCCCAGCCGGGCACCAGGCCGAGGAAGACCTCGGGCAGCGAGAAGGCCGGCACGGCCTTGGAGACCGTGCGGTAGCTGCAGTGCAGACCGACCTCGACGCCGCCGCCCATGGCCGCGCCGTTGTAGTAAGCGAAGGTCGGCACGGCCAGCGCGGACAGCCGCTTGAAGACGTCGTGGCCGCCCTTGCCGATGGCGAGCGCGTCCTCGTGCTTCTTCAGCAGCTCGACGCCCTTGAGGTCGGCGCCGACCGCGAAGATGAACGGCTTGCCGGTGATGCCGACGCCGACGATGTCACCGTCGGCCGCTTCCTTCTCCACCTGGTCGATGGCGAGGTTGAGGTTCGCCAGCGACTGCGGTCCGAAGGTGGTCGGCTTGGTGTGGTCCAGGCCGTTGTCCAGGGTGATGAGCGCGAAGCGGCCGGCGCCCTGGGGAAGGTCGAGGTGGCGTACGTGCGCCTGGGTCACGACCTCGTCGGGGAAGAGCTCGGCCGCGCCCTTCAGAAGCTCTGCGGTCGTCGTCACTTGCCTGCTCCCTCGAAGTGCGGGTTCTCCCAGATCACGGTGCCACCCATGCCGAATCCGACACACATGGTGGTGATGCCGTAGCGGACGTGCGGCTGCTCCTCGAACTGGCGGGCCAGCTGCGTCATCAGACGCACGCCGGAGGAGGCCAGCGGGTGGCCGAACGCGATGGCGCCGCCGTACTGGTTGACGCGCGGGTCGTCGTCGGCGATGCCGTAGTGGTCCAGCAGCGAGAGCACCTGGACGGCGAACGCCTCGTTGATCTCGAAGAGGCCGATGTCGTCGATCGACAGGCCGGCCTTGGCCAGCGCCTTCTCGGTCGCCGGGACCGGGCCGATGCCCATGACCTCCGGCTCGACACCGGCGAACGCGTAGTCCACCAGGCGCATCTTGACCGGCAGGCCCAGCTCGCGCGCCACGTCCTCGGCGGCGATCAGCGAGGCGGTGGCACCGTCGTTCAGACCGGCCGCGTTACCGGCCGTCACCCGGCCGTGCGGGCGGAACGGGGTCTTCAGGCCCGCCAGGTTCTCCAGCGTGGTGCCCGGGCGCATCGGCTCGTCGGCCGTGGCCAGGCCCCAACCGGTCTCGCCGGCCTCTGCGTTGGTGCGGCGCACGGAGACCGGCACCAGGTCGGCCTGGATCTTCCCGTCCGCGTACGCCTTGGCCGCCTTCTCCTGGCTGCGCACGGCGAACTCGTCGGCGCGCTGCTTGGTGATGTGCGGCAGGCGGTCGTGCAGGTTCTCGGCCGTCATGCCCATGAACAGGGCCGACTGGTCGACGAGCTTCTCACTCACGAACCGCGGGTTGGGGTCCACGCCCTCGCCCATGGGGTGGCGGCCCATGTGCTCGACGCCGCCGGCCACGGCGATGTCGTACGCGCCGAAGGAGACGCCGCCCGCGATGGACGTCACGGCGGTCATCGCACCCGCACACATCCGGTCGATCGAGAAGCCGGGCACGGACTGCGGCAGACCGGCCAGAATTCCGGCCGTACGGCCCAGGGTCAGGCCCTGGTCGCCGATCTGGGTCGTCGCGGCGAGCGCGACCTCGTCGATGCGGGCCGGATCCAGATCCGGGTTGCGGCGCAGCAGCTCCCGGATGCACTTGACGACCAGGTCGTCGGCGCGGGTCTCGTGGTAGATGCCCTTCGGGCCCGCCTTGCCGAACGGGGTGCGGACGCCGTCGACGAAGACGACGTCCCTAGCGGTACGAGGCACGTTGGCTCTCCTCCAGGTGCGGGATGGCACTGCTGCGGGGCGCGCTCATGGCGCGCTGCCCACCGTCATGCTACTTGCGGGTAACCAGCCTGCCCAGCCCCCTCGGCCGGAGCGGCGAACGTCACACTCACCTGCGGTTGCTCCGGAGGTGTCCTGGGGCTTCGCGCGATCCGGGTGGCTTCGGCCGGTCTTCGCTGCGTCGCGGACGTAAGGGGACGTACCGCCTCTACTCTGCCCCTATGGATACGAAGCGAAGCGGAACGCTCGCGTACGGGAATCGCGCGGCGCGGCTGCGCGCGGCCGGCCTGGTGTGTGCCGTGGCCGTGGCCGGTGCCCTGGTCGCCGGCTGCGGCGACGACAAGGGCGGCGGTGGGGGCGGCTCCTCGTCCTCGTCCTCGTCCCCGTCGGCGTCCGGCGGCGGCAAGTCCGCCTCCGCCTCTCCGAGCGGGAGCGGCAAGCTCACCGAGGATCAGACCCAGCGCAAGGCCCTCATCCCCAAGGCGAAGATCACTTACGACAAGGCGCTCACGGCCGCCACTGGCGCGGTGTCCGGCTCCAAGCCGGTCTCGGCCGAGCTGAAGCGCGGGATGGGCGGAAAGCCGGTGTGGGAGACCGAGGTCGCCACCACCGACGGCACCAAGAGCATGGTCACCGTCGACGCGGTCTCCGGGAAGGCGGCCAAGCCCCGGACCGACAGCGGCGAGGACACCGACGACAAGAAGAAGCTCGCCGGCTGGCTGAAGAAGGCCACGGTCACCGCCCAGCAGGCGGCCCAGGTGGCCACCGGCAAGAAGAAGGGCACGGTCAGCTCGATCGAGCTGGACGACAACGACCAGGGCAAGGAAATCTGGTCCGTCGACGTCGTCACGAAGAACGACTGGAACAAGACGACGTACGACATCGACGCAAGCAACAAGAAGGTGCTCCGCACCCACGTCGACACGGACTGAGTTCCCCTCGCCGCCGCGGCGGCGAAACGCCGGGCGGGCCGGTGGTCAGCGGCCCGCCCGGCAAAATCCAGCCCGTCCGGCGTTTGAGGACAAGACGCCCGCAGGCGTCAGCCCGCAGACGAGGTACTGAGCGCCTTCACCAGCAAGGGGGTAACCAGCTCGACCTGCCAAGGCCGAGCACCGTACCCCGCGAGCGCCTCGGAAACCGCCGACGAAGTCGGCTCCGGCGGCTCCCAGCACACCCGCCGCACCGTGTCCGGCGTGATCAGGTTCTCCTGCGGCAGGTGCAGCTCCTCGGCGAGCGCCGTCACCGCCGTGCGGGCCGCGGACAGCCGGGCCGCGGCCGCCGGGTCCTTGTCGGCCCAGGCGCGCGGCGGCGGGGGGCCGTTCAGCGGCTGGCCGGGCTGCGGCAGCTCGGACTCGGGCAGCTCCCGCGCCCGGTCGATCGCCGCCTGCCACTGCTCCAGCTGCCGGCGGCCCATGCGGTGCCCGAAGCCGGGCAGCGCGGCGAGCGCGTGCGCGTTCGGCGGGACGTTCAGCGCGGCCTCCACGATCGCCGCGTCCCCCAGCACCTTGCCCGGCGAGACGTCGCGCTTCTGCGCGACCCGGTCGCGGGCCGTCCACAGCTCCCGTACGACCGCCATCTGCCGCCGTCGTCGCACCTTGTGCATGCCGGACGTGCGGCGCCAGGGATCCTTGCGGGGCGGCGCCGGCGGGGCAGCGGCGATCGCCGCGAACTCCTGCCGGGCCCAGTCCAGCTTCCCCTGCCGGTCCAGCTCCTCCTCCAGCGCGTCCCGCAGGTCGACCAGCAGCTCCACGTCCAGCGCCGCGTACCGGAGCCAGGGCTCGGGCAGCGGGCGGGTGGACCAGTCCACCGCGGAGTGGCCCTTCTCCAGCGCGTAGCCGAGGACGTTCTCCACCATCGCGCCGAGGCCGACCCGGGCGAAGCCGGCCAGCCGTCCGGCCAGCTCGGTGTCGAAGAGCGAGGCGGGGAGCATCCCTATGTCACGCAGACAGGGCAGGTCCTGGGTCGCCGCGTGCAGCACCCATTCCGCGTCGGCGATCGCGTCGCCCAGCGCGCTGAGGTCGGGGCAGGCGACCGGGTCGATCAGGACGCTGCCGGCGCCTTCACGGCGCAGCTGTACCAGGTAGGCGCGCTGGCCGTAGCGGTACCCGGAGGCCCGCTCGGCGTCCACGGCGACCGGGCCGCTGCCTGCGGCGAAGGCCGCGACGACCTGCGCGAGGTCCTCGTCGGTCGCGGTGACGGGCGGGATGCCCTCGTGGGGTTCGAGAAGCGGAACCGGCGCCGGCCGGGGGTCTTCCGTTGCGTCCCCGGGGGTTCGCAGTGTCGAGTCTTCTGCGGTCTTTTGGGCGTCGGTCACCAGTCAAGGGTATCGGTGTATGCACCACGTCCGCCGAGGGAACGTTCCCTCGACGGACGATGTGCCTGTGTAAAGCCTCGGTGGGCGGGTCCGAGGAGCTGGTGGGGGGCCTGGTGGACGGGGCGGACGGACGGCCGGGCGGCCTCAGTGGATGATCCCGGTACGCAGCGCGACGGCGACCATGCCGGCCCGGTCGCCCGTGCCGAGCTTGCGGGCGATGCGGGCGAGGTGGCTCTTGACCGTGAGGGCCGAGAGTCCCATCGAGACGCCGATGGCCTTGTTCGACTGGCCTTCGGCGACCAGTCTCAGCACCTCGACCTCGCGCCCCGAGAGCTCGCGGTACCCGCCGGGGTGGCCGGGGGCGCCGGGCGGACGGCGGTGCATACGGGCCGCGCCCGCGCCGATGGGCGCGGCGCCGGGACGGCCCGGGATGCCGAGGTTGGTGCGGGTGCCGGTGACGACGTAGCCCTTGACGCCGCCGGCGAGGGCGTTGCGTACCGCGCCGATGTCGTCGGCGGCGGAGAGCGCGAGGCCGTTGGGCCAGCCGGCCGCCCGGGTCTCGGACAGCAGGGTGAGGCCGGAGCCGTCGGGAAGGTGGACGTCGGCCACGCAGATGTCGCGCGGGTTGCCGACGCGGGGGCGGGCCTCCGCGATGGACGATGCCTCGATCACGTCGCGTACTCCGAGTGCCCACAGGTGGCGGGTGACGGTGGAGCGGACGCGCGGGTCGGCCACGACGACCATGGCCGTCGGCTTGTTCGGGCGGTAGGCGACCAGGCTCGAAGGTTGCTCGAGGAGAACAGACACCGGGCCTCCTGGGGAGTGGCGGGGACGGAAGCCGGCTTCAGGGGAGTGAGCCGGAGTGCTCCCGTGTTTGAAGGGTCACAGACCTCTTCGGCAGTAATCCGGCCGGACTTTAGAGTTTGATCACGATTTAGTTTGGGCAATTCGGGCAAATCGGATGGGTGATCGAGGTTCCGGGCAGCACGAGTGCGCCGCGCGGACCGCCCCTTCGGAGGCGGTCCGCGCGGCGTACTCGAAGAAACGCGCTCAGCGCGGCTGCGGCCCTCGTCGCTGCGGCAGCGGCACCACGCCGCCCCGCCCCGCCGGCTCCACCGGCGCCGGCGGCAGCCCCGCCACCTGGCACAGCAGATCGCACCAGGCCGTCAGGTGCGCCCCGATGTCCCGTACCCCGCGCGGCCCCTCGGCCGGCGTCCAGGAAGCCCGCAATTCGAGCTGGGTGTCCGGCGCCCGGTCGCCGATGCCGCCGAAGTAGTACGAGCCCGCGCGCGTGACCGTGCCGCTCGGCTCGCCGTACGGCACGCCGCGCGCCTCCAGCGCCCCCGTCAGCCAGGACCAGCACACGTCCGGCAGCAGCGGATCGGTGGCCAGCTCCGGCTCCAGCTCGGCGCGGGCCAGCGTCACCACCCGGAAGGTGCCGTGCCAGGCGTCGTGCCCTGCCGGGTCGTGCAGCAGTACCAGCCGCCCGTCCGCCAGGTCCGTATCGCCCTCCGTGTCCCGCTCGATCACCGTCGCCTCCAGCGCGTGCGCGAACGGCGCGAGCCGTTTGGGCGCGGGCATCGGCGCGATCTCGATCTCCGGTCGCAGCCGGGCCGCATGGAGGGCCTCGACCGCCTGACGGAAGGCGATCGGGGTCTCGTCCGCGCTGTCCGCGAGGTGTTCCTGAGCCGCTGCCATGCTGGGAAGGTTAGGCGCAATGCCGTGTTCATATGCGGAGGACACCCGCTGGGCGGGTCGCCCGTTCGGAGGTGTCCCCCGGCACGTGCGAAGATTCTGGGCGTGAGTGCCAACGACGTTCCCCACGCTCTCCACTCCGACCGAGCAGGGGAGACCCCGATGACGGGCCAGCAGCAGACCGCCTCCTTCGCGCCGGAGAGCGCGCGGGAGTCCGCGTTCCTCAAGGCGTGCCGCCGGGAGCCGGTCCCGCACACGCCCGTGTGGTTCATGCGCCAGGCCGGGCGCTCACTGCCCGAGTACCGCAAGGTGCGCGAGGGCATCGCGATGCTCGACTCCTGCATGCGGCCCGAGCTGGTCACCGAGATCACGCTGCAGCCGGTGCGCCGGCACAACGTCGACGCCGCGATCTACTTCAGCGACATCGTCGTCCCCCTGAAGGCCATCGGCATCGACCTGGACATCAAGCCCGGCGTCGGCCCGGTCGTCGAGCGGCCGATCCGCACCCGCGCCGACCTGGAGCGGCTGCGCGACCTCACGCCCGAGGACGTCTCGTACGTCTCCGAAGCGGTCCGGATGCTCGTCGGCGAGCTCGGCTCCACCCCGCTCATCGGCTTCGCGGGCGCGCCCTTCACCCTCGCCAGCTACCTCGTCGAGGGCGGCCCGTCCCGCAACCACGAGCACACCAAGGCGCTCATGTACGGCGACCCGCAGCTGTGGGCCGACCTCCTGGACCGCCTCGCCGAGATCACCGCCGCCTTCCTCAAGGTGCAGATCGAGGCCGGCGCCAGCGCCGTGCAGCTCTTCGACTCCTGGGTCGGCGCGCTCGCCCCGGCCGACTACCGCCGCTCGGTCATGCCGGCCTCCGCGAAGGTCTTCGACGCGGTCGCGGGGTACGGCGTACCGCGTATCCACTTCGGCGTCGGCACCGGCGAGCTGCTCGGCCTCATGGGCGAGGCGGGCGCGGACGTGGTGGGCGCCGACTGGCGGGTGCCGCTGGACGAGGCCGCGCGCCGGGTCGGCCCCGGCAAGGCGATCCAGGGCAACATCGACCCGGCCGTGCTCTTCGCCCCGCGCGAGGCGGTGGAGACCAAGGCCCGCGAGGTACTGGACGCCGCCGCGGGGCTGGAGGGCCACATCTTCAACCTCGGCCACGGCGTACCCCCGAACACCGACCCGGAGGCGCTGACCCGCCTGGTCGAGTACGTCCACGAGCAGACGGCGCGCTGAGGCGCGGCGGGGCGCGCGTGACGGTACGGGCGCCCCGCGGTCCTTATTGCGGCGCGGCGTCCGCCCGTACCGCCTGCACCGCCTTGCGCGCCGCCACCAGCACCGGGTCCCACACCGGTGAGAACGGCGGCGCGTACCCCAGGTCCAGCGCCGTCATCTGTTCGACCGTCATCTTGGCCGTCAGCGCGACCGCCGCGATGTCCACCCGCTTCGCCGCGCCCTCCCGCCCGACGATCTGCACGCCGAGCAGCCGCCCCGAGAGCCGCTCGGCGAGCATCTTCACCGTCATGGGCGCGGCGTTCGGGAAGTACCCCACCCGGCTCGTCGACTCGATCGTGACGGCCACGTACTGCAGCCCCACCGCCCGCGCGTCCTTCTCGCGCAGCCCCGTACGCGCGATCTCCAGGTCGCAGACCTTGCTGACGGCCGTGCCGACCACGCCGGGGAAGGTCGCGTAACCGCCGCCCACGCCCGAGCCGATGACCTGGCCGTGCTTGTTGGCGTGCGTGCCGAGCGCGATGTGCCGGTCCCGCCCGGAGACCAGGTCCAGCACCTCCACGCAGTCGCCGCCCGCCCAGATGTCGTCGTGGCCGCGCACCCGCATCGCGAGGTCGGTGAGGATCCCGCCGGCGGCGCCCAGCGGCAGTCCCGCCTTCTCGGCGAGCGTGGTCTCGGGCCGTACGCCGAGCCCCAGCACCACCACGTCCGCCGGGTACTCCTGCTCCGGCGTCAGCACCGCGCACGCCCGGCCGTCGGCGTCGGTGCGGATCTCCGTCACCTCGGCGCCGTTGACCATCCCGATGCCCAGGCCCGTCATCGCGTCGTGCACCAGGCAGCCCATGTCCGGGTCCAGCGTGGACATCGGCTCCGCGCCGCGGTTGACGACGGTCACCTCGTACCCGCGCTGGATCAGCGCCTCGGCCATCTCCACGCCGATGTACCCGGCGCCCACCACGACCGCGCGCCGCCCCTCCGTACGGGCCAGCGTGTCCAGCAGCGCCTGCCCGTCGTCGAGGGTCTGCACGCCGTGCACGCCCGGCGCGTCGATGCCCGGAATCGGCGGCCGGAGCGGCGACGCGCCGGTCGCGAGCACGAGCTTGTCGTACGCCGTCCACTCCTCCGCGCCGGTTTCCAGGTCGCGCGAGCGCACCCGCCGCTTCTCGACGTCGAGCTCCGTGACCTCCGTCCGCATCCGCAGATCGATGTCCCGCTCCCGGTGCTGCGCGGCCGTCCGCGCCACCAGCGCGTCCCGTTCGTCCACCACCCCGCCGACCCAGTACGGAATGCCGCAGGCCGAGTACGACGTGAAGTGCCCGCGCTCGAACGCGACGATCTCCAGCTCCTCGGGCGTGCGCAGCCTGCGGGCCTGGGACGCGGCGGACATCCCCGTCGCGTCCCCGCCGACGACCACCAGCCGCTCCGGTCGTTCCGCCATGGCGGGCTCCCTCCTCGCTCCGCGGACGCGCCCGCGCCCGGCACCGGAAAGGCTACGACCTGCGGCCCCGTCACCCGGCGCCCGCGCCGCTGTCACGCCTGTGTCACAGCGCTGTGTCCAGTGTTGGCAGAGATGTCCCTGAGTTGGGAAGATGTCTCCGCAAACAGCCGTTCAGCCCGGCAGGGGGAGCCTGATGAAGTTCGACATGGGATCGCAGACGTTGTCGACGCTGCAGTCGAAGTCGCGTGGGTCGAGTGAGGATCTGGGCTCGCTGATCCGGCAGCTGGTGGACGCGGCGGCGCCGCTGGAGGGCAAGTTCAACGGCTCCGGCAAGGCGGCCTTCGACCGGTTCAAGGCGCACTCGGACGAGATCGCGTCGTCGCTGCAGAGTTCCCTGTCGGGGATTCTGGGCGGCCAGTCGGGCATGGACGCGGCGTTCAGCTCCGGTGATCAGGAGCACGGGGACAACGCGCGGCAGCAGATGTCGGCGGCGAATTTCGACGCGGCGCGCTTCGGCGGCCGCTGATTTGATCTGTGGCCTGCGGGTGCGGGCCGTGTTCTTGGACGGGGAGTGTGTGTGATGGCTGGTGGACAGGATCGTCGTTCGTATGACACGACGGCTTCGGGTGATGCGCAGGGCAATATCCAGACGGTGATCGCGCGGCTGGAGCAGGTGATCACGGCGCGCGACGGTCAGGTGAAGGCGGCGATGGCGGACTTCACCGCCGATGGCGTGGCGGATGAGTACCACGGCAAGGAGCTGCGCTGGAACCGTGCCTCGCAGGAGGTCAAGAACATCATCCAGCTGCTGAAGACGACGCTGGAGAAGAACGACGGCACGGCGCAGCACACGCTGTCCAAGGCCAAGGCTGCGGTCGACAACATCGGCTGACCGGCCGGACGCGGGTGCGGTGTCGGGCGGTAACGGGGAGCATGAGGTAGGGGCATGGCCGGCTGGGATCTGGATCCGCAGGGCATCCAGGGTGTGCTGAAGACGACCGGTGAATTCGCCGGGAAGATCGAGACGCATACCAAGGCGTACGGGGAGCATCTGCAGTCGGCGGCCACGAGCGCCGGCACGATCTCCGCCGAGGGCGAGGCGCACGGCGGCAAGGGCGGGGAGAAGGCCGCGGGCGGTCTGGTGGCGCTGGCGCTCTCGCAGTTCTCCGAACACACCATCAACGACCTGAAGTTCATCGCGATGCGCGCGGGCAAGTCGCTGAACGGTGCGGTGGATGCCACCACGGCGTATCTGAACGGTGATCTGGACATGGCCGCCCAGGCGCAGCACAAGGCGCTGGGTGCGGTGGATGTCGATCCCAAGACGCCGGGGGTGCAGCAGTCGTGAAGATCGAGCTGAAGCCGGACCAGATTCCCCAGTACACCGGCGATCTGGAGCAGCTGGAGAAGGACCATGCCGCGCTGAAGTCGGATGCCGGGCACATCCGCACCACCGGCTCGGATGTCCACTCCCATTTCCAGGGCCTGTCCGCGTACTACAAGGCCCCCGAGGCCGAGCAGCTCTTCGCCACCACCAAGCCGGTGCAGGAGCGGGCGGACGGTTTCGCCGACGACCTGGAGACGGTCGCCTCGGCGCTGTCCTCCTACGCGGATGAGATCCGCCCGCTGGTTCCCAAGCTGGCGGCGCTGAAGACCAAGGCGCAGAACTTCATCCGGGACCACAAGGACGATGACGACGGGGATTACGACGAGGATCTGATCGCCGAGCACAATCAGATCCGGGATGACATCACCGCCACGGTGGCTGCGTTCTGGGCGGCCGAGCGGACCTGCCACAACAAGATCACCGCGCTGTGGCACGGCACCCAGATGGTGGCCGGGGACGGCTCGGAGAAGAAGAA
>NZ_JBEPFC010000012.1:0-90908 GCF_040301705.1 Streptomyces sp. NPDC000151
GGCAGCGACAGCGGGTCCACGCCGAGGGTGCGCGCGGGCGGCAGGCCCAGCCCCGCCACCGCCTCGGCGACGGTCGTGCCCCAGGTGGCGACCAGCACGACCGAGCCGTCACCCGGGAGTTCGGCGTCGTCGAGCACCGCGCCTCCCGTGGCGAGCGCCGAGCGCAGCGCCTCGGTACCGGGGCCCGTGTCGGCAACCCACACGGGCCGCTTGCCGTCGCCGGTGACGGGCGGCTCCGGCGTGGCGGCCGGTGTCGGGTCCTCGGGGCCGTACGCGTACCAGCCGCGGCCCGTCTTGCGGCCGTGCAGCCCGGCGGTCACCCGGTTCGGGGTGAGGAAGGACGGGCGGAGCCGGTCGGAGTGGCGGAAGCCGTGCCAGATGGTGTCGATGACCGCGGCGGTCACATCGAGCCCGGTCAGGTCCATCAGCTCGAACGGGCCCATCTTCAGGCCCAGTACGTCACGCGCGACGCGGTCGATGTCCGGCGCGTCGGCGACGGTCTCCTCCAGCAGCGCCAGCGCCTCGGTGACCAGTCCGCGCCCGGCGTGGTTGACGAGGAACCCGGGGGTGTCCGCGACCACCACCGCGCGGTGCCCCGTCCCCGCCACCAACTCGCGGAGCAGCTCCGGGATGTCCGGCCGGGTCGCCGCGCCCGGTACCACCTCCACGATCTTCATCAGCGGTACCGGATTGAAGAAGTGCAGCCCCGCCAGGCGCGACGGGTCCGCCAACGTGGCCGCGATCTCGGTGACCGACAGCGAGGAGGTGTTGGTCGCGAAGACCGTGGTGGCGGGCAGCGCCTCCGCCAGCTTCCCGAACACCTCCGCCTTGGTGTCCAGGTCCTCCCGCGCGGCCTCGATGACCAGCTCGACCTCGTCGCCGGGCGCCCAGGGGGAGTCCAGCGGCACGATCCGGGCGAGGGTGTCCGCCGCCTCCCGCTCGGTCGTCCGGCCCTTGGCGACGGCCCGGTCGAGCATCCCCCGGACGAAGTCGACGGCCGCGCCGACCGCCTCCGTACGGATGTCGCCCAGCTCGACGGTGTGGCCGGCTGTGGCGGCCCACTGGGCGATGCCGCGACCCATGACGCCGGCGCCCACGATCCTGATACGCACGTCAGATACTCCCTCGGTTCCTTGGCAGGGCCCCTCCCTCTCCCCACGAGCCACGAGGAGAGAGCCCCGTGATCGAGGCCCCCTCCCCCGCCTCCACCACACTCCTCGTGAAGCTACTCCCGCCCACTGACAATCCGGCGTGCGCCTCACACTCCGGGCGTTGCCCACCGCGGTCAGCGCAGGTACACCCGGTCCGGATCGACATCCTCGCGCAGCAGGCGCAGCTCCTCGGCGCTGGGCGGTTGTACGGTCTCCACCGTGTCGGCGACCGCCAGGTCCCAGCCGGTGTTCTCGCGTACCTGATCGACCGTCACGCCCGGGTGCACGGCGACCAGCTTCAGCTCCTCGCCGACCCCCTCGCGCGCCAGGATGCCCAGCTCGGTGATGACCCGGGTGACGCCCGTGCCGAGCGGCCGCACGCCTTCCTCCAGGGCGCGGTCGGGGCCCGGCGTGGTGCAGAAGTCCAGCTTCTCCGTGAACGAGCGCGGGTCGTGCCGGCGCATCACCACGAACACCTCGCGGGAGTTGGCCATCACCTCGACCGCACCGCCGGACCCGGGCAGCCGCACCTTGGGCGCGTCCCAGTCGCCGATGACGGAGGTGTTGAGATTCCCCCACTTGTCGATCTGCGCGGCGCCGAGGAACCCGACGTCGATGTGACCGCCCTGCAGCACGTACCCGAAGAGCGCGGGCATGGACAGCACCGCTTCGGCACCGGTGATCAGTACCGCGTCCGCGATGGTCTCGGGAAGGTGCGAGGGATGGGCCCCGCACACCCCCGACTCGTACACGATCTCCAGCCGCGGCGCGACCGTGAGGTGCGCGAGCGAGGCGGCGAGCGTGGGCAGTCCGATCCCGGCGAACACGGTCCGCCGCCCGGCCAGCTCCCGCGAGGCGACGACGGAAAGCCGCTCGGAGGAGGTCATTTCGGTGGGGTGAGTGGTCTCGGTGCTCACAGTCGCCTCCCGTAGTTCACCGGCAGGCTGAGTGCCTCGCCGACCGCGAGGGAGTTCCAGAACTCCTCGCCGAGCTTGCTGACGTACTCCGCGTGGTCCGCGGTGTCGAACACCCACTCCTTCAGCCACGCCTGCAGCCGGTCGCGGTCCTTGCTGATGCCGGACCAGGCGCGGTAGAAGGCGTTGTCGCGGTCGTAGTAGCCCTGGGCGAAGGAGGGGTGGGCGCCGCGGGGGCAGGCCACCACCGCGTCCACGGCGTGTGCCGGGATGACCGTGCGGTTCGGGTCGGAGCGGACGACCTCGTCCTCGACGATCTCCTCGACGACCACCACCGCCTTGTCCGCCGCGTAGACCGCCTCCGCCTGAACGCCCGTCAGGCCCCAGATCTGGGTGTTGCCGCTGCGGTCGGCGCGCTGGGCGTGGATGATCGTCACGTCCGGGTTGACGGGCGGGACGACGTACACCTGCTCGGGCTCGCCGTCCGGGCCCGGGTAGGGCGAAGTGACCTTGCGCAGACCCTCGTTGACCGAGGGCAGGTCGCTGCCGCCGTACGAGCGCAGCGGGTAGAACGGCAGCCGCTGGGCGCCCGCGAGGTAGCGGCAGATCATGCCGTAGTGGCTGTACTCCTCGAAGACCAGCGGCTCGGGGTCGGCCTTCTCGATGCGGCGGCGCAGCTCACCGAGCGATCCTGCCGAGGAGTTGCCGACGAAGGAGGAGACGAGGCGGGTGACGCAGCCCGCGGCGAGCATCTGGTCCACGACGATGTCCGCGGTCATCCGGACCACGGTGAGGTCGCGGCGGCCCTGCCGGATGATCTCGTGTCCGGCGGCGGTGGGGATGAGGTGCGTGAAGCCTTCGAGCGCGACGGTGTCGCCGTCATGGACGAAGGAGGAGATGGCCTCCCGCATCGTCATGGTCTTGTCCACGGTGCTCCTCGGCGTGCGGGGTAGCGGATCCGGTCCCGGATACCGTTTCATCGGCCATTGATCTGCGTCCAATACCGAATTAAGGTCAGACTGAGACGGTATGAGTAATAGTCGGTGACTGGGCGGGAGTGGGCGTCATGGAGCTGCGGCATCTCACCGCCTTTGTCGCGGTCGCCGAGGAGCTGCACTTCGGGCGCGCCGCCAAGCGGCTGCAGATGGCGCAGCCGCCGCTGAGCCAGCAGATCCGGCAGCTGGAGAAGGAGCTGGGTGTCCAGCTCTTCGAGCGCAACACCCGCTCGGTCCGGCTGACCAGCGCGGGCCAGTCCTTCCTCGATCCGGTACGCACGGTCCTGGCCGACCTGGACACCGCCACCCGCGCCGCGAAGGCCGCCGGGCGCGGTGAGTACGGCCGGGTCACCATCGGCTTCGCGGGCGCGTCCACGCACGAGACGCTGCCGCTGCTCACCCGCGCCGTACGGGCCGCGCACCCGGCGCTGGAGCTGGTGATGAAGGGCCAGACGTACGCCAATGTCGCGCTGGCCGGGGTCGCCGACGGCTCCCTCGACCTCGGCTTCGTCCGCCTCCCGGTCACCCAGCCCGGCGTCGCGACCCGGGTGATCGACGAGGAGGAGCTGGTCTGCGCGCTGCCTTCGGACCACCCGCTGGCCCGTCGCCGGCGCATCCCCATCGCCGCGCTGGCCGACGAGCCGTTCGTGAGCTTTCCCGCCAACGCGGGGTCCACGGTCCGGGACGCCACCGTCCGGGCGTGCGAGGCCGCCGGGTTCAACCCGCGGGTGGTGCAGGAGGCGCCCGATTCGTACACGATCCTGGCGCTGGTCGGCGCGGGCGTCGGCGTCACCCTCACCGTCACCTCCTGCCAGCACATCCAGCAGACGGGACTGGTCTACCGGCCGCTCGCGGGCCCGCCGATCCGGCTGCAGGCCGCGCTGGCCTGGCGTCCGGACAACCCCTCCGCGGCCCTGCGTACCGTCCTCGCGGTGGCCGAGGAGGCGCTGCCGACACCGGAAGGCAAGCCTCCGGCACGCGTCTGACCTGCGGTGATCGCCGATTGATAAATCTGGCGTCCGAATGCTGAGTGAATTGGATATTGGACCGGCTCAGTGCTCGGGTGGAAAAGTCACCGGGAAGCGTCCACCAGGAAAGGCCCGTGGCATGTCCGATCCCACCGAAATCGTCCTCTGCGAACCGCTGCGCACCCCGATCGGCAAGTTCGGCGGCGCGCTCGCGGGGCAGCGTCCCGCAGCGCTCGCCGCCCGGCTGATCACCGAGATCGTGCAGCGCACCGGTGTCGCGCCGGAGAAGATCGACGAAGTGATCCTCGGGCACGCCTGGCCCACCTCCGACGCGCCGGCCATCGGCCGGGTGGCCGCCCTGGACGCCGGCCTGCCCGAGACCGTCACCGGTGTCCAGGTCGACCGCCGCTGCGGCTCCGGCCTGCAGGCGGTGCTGGACGCGGCGATGCAGATCAAGGCCGGGTTCAGCGACGTGGTGATCGCGGGCGGCGTGGACGTGATGAGCGCCGCGCCGTACTACACCCACGAGGGCCGCTGGGGCATCAAGGGCCCCAACCTCCAGCTGCACGACTCGCTCAGCCGCGGCCGGGTCACCGCGGGCGGCGCGAATCACCCGATCCCCGGCGGCATGATCGAGACCGCGGAGAACCTGCGCCGCGCGTACGGGATCAGCCGCGCGGAGCAGGACGCGCTGGCGCTCCGCTCGCAGCAGCGGGCCGGGCGCGCCATCGAGGCGGGCCTCTTCGACGACGAGATCGTGCCGATCACGGTGCGCGGCCGCAAGGGCGACACCGTCGTGGCCGCCGACGAGCACCCGCGCCCGGACACCACCGCCGAGCAGCTCGCCAAGCTCAAGCCGATCATGGGCAAGCAGGACCCCGACGCCACCGTCACCGCGGGCAACGCCAGTGGCCAGAACGACGCCGCCGCTGCCTGCCTGGTCACCAGCGCCGCCACCGCCGAGCGGCTCGGCCTCACCCCGATGGTGCGGCTGGTCTCCTTCGCGCGTACCGGCTGCGCCCCGGAGACCATGGGCCTCGGCCCGGTCGGCGCCACCCGCTCGGCGCTGGACAAGGCGGGCCTCAAGCTCTCCGAGCTGGACCTGATCGAGCTGAACGAGGCGTTCGCCGCGCAGGTACTGGCCTGCACCAAGGAACTGGGCCTCGGCGAGGCCGACCACGAGCGGATCAACGTCAACGGCTCCGGCGTCTCGCTGGGCCACCCGGTCGGCGCCACCGGCGCCCGCATCCTGGCCACTCTGGCCCGCGAGATGAAGCGCCGCGAGGCCCGCTACGGCCTGGAGACCATGTGCATCGGCGGCGGCCAGGGCCTGGCGGCCGTCTTCGAGCGGGTCGCGGGCTGACCTACCACACCACCTCCGGGGCGCCGCCAGGACAACGCGGCGCCCCTGTTTCCCCCTCCCTCCTTCCCGCCCTCTTTCCTTCCTTCTTCCTTGCCCGCACCTCCCCTTCCCTGGATCAAAGACGCTTTCAGGAGCCCGTATGAGTGCGCAGACGGCACGTGAGCACACCAGAGCCGCCAACAGAGCGGGAATCGGCGCCTTCATCGGCTCCACCATCGAGTGGTTCGACTTCTACATCTACGGCACCGCCTCGGCCCTCGTCTTCGACAAGGTCTTCTTCCCCGAACTCGACGGCGCGCTCGGCACGTTGGTGGCCTTCGCGACCTTCTGGGTCGGCTTCCTGGCCCGCCCGCTCGGCGGCATCGTCTTCGGGCACTACGGCGACCGCCTCGGCCGCAAGAAGACCCTCGTCATCACCCTGCTGATGATGGGCCTGTCCACCACCGCCATCGGCCTGCTGCCCGGCTATGCCTCCATCGGCGTCGCCGCGCCGATCCTGCTCGTGGCCATCCGGATGATCCAGGGCATCGGCCTGGGCGGCGAATGGGGCGGTTCGGTCCTCATCGCCTCCGAGAGCGCCCCCAAGGGCAAGTCCGTGCTGTACGGGGCCTTCGCCCAGCAGGGCTCGCCCGTCGGCAATACCCTCAGCACGCTGAGCTTCCTCGCCATCAGCCGGCTGCCGGACGACGCCTTCACCTCCTGGGGCTGGCGCGTCCCGTTCCTCGCCTCCGCGCTCCTCGTCATGGTCGGCCTCTTCGTACGCCTCAAGGTCGCCGAATCGCCCGCGATGGCGAAGCTGATCGAGAAGAAGGAGGTGGCGAAGCTGCCGCTGACCGAGGTGCTGCGCAGCCACCCCATGCTGATCGTCCTCGGCATCGGCGCCTGCACCATCGGCCTGTCCGCGACGTACTTCAAGTCCACCTTCGCGCTGTCCTGGGCCACCAGCGCACTGGACTTCGACCGCAGCGCCTTCCTCACCATCATCCTGGTCGCCAACATCACCCAGATCATCGTGCAGCCCTTCGGCGCGGTTCTGGCCATGAAGATGAAGAGCTGGTCGCGTGCGGTGTGCGTGATGCTCATCCCCGAACTGGTCCTGATGCCGGTGATGTTCGTCCTCATCAGTACCGAGAACTACGGCCTCGCGATGTTCGGCGTCGCGATCGCCACCATCCCGCACTGCCTGTACTACGCCGCGCTGGCCGGAATGCTCGCCAGCCGCTTCCCCGCCCACCTGCGCTACACCGGCATCTCGCTCTGCTACCAGCTGTGCGGCACGCTGCTGGGCGGTACCACCCCGATCATCGGCCAGTCGCTCCTCAACTGGACCGGCTCGATCACCGCGGTCATCGTCTACGCGGTCTTCCAGGTGGCCCTGACCATGGGCTGCATGCTGCTGCTCCTGCGCCGCCCGAACCACGACGAAACGGCCTCCGAGCCGGCCCCCACCACTCAGGCCACGGCTCCGCTGCCCGGGTGAGAAGCTCGTGGGCGTCCGCTGCCGACGCCCACGGGAGGCCCGCCGTGCCCGCCGCGCCCGACGCCGAATCCTTCGTCCACCTCCGTGGCCGCCGCTTCGCGTACCGGGACTCCGGCGGGCCCGGCCCGCCGCTCCTCGCGCTGCACGGGCACTTCGGCCGCGGCCGGATCTTCGCGCCACTGGCCGGGGCGCTGTCCGGCCGGTACCGCGTCGTCGCCCTGGACCAGCGCGGCCACGGCCTGTCGGACAACGGCGGCGACTTCACCCCCGAGGCGTACGTCGAGGACGCGGCCGCGTTCCTGCGCACTCTGGACCTCGGCCCCGCCGCCGTGCTCGGGCACTCCATGGGCGGCGCCGTCGCGTACCTGCTCGCCGAGCGCCACCCCGCTCTCGTCTCCGCGCTGGTCGTGGCGGACATGACCGTACGCAACCACGAACCCGAGACCCACCCCGTCCTGGACGTGACGGCCTGGCCGCGCCGGGCCGCCTCGCGCGCGGCGCTGCGCGCGGCCATCGAGGCGCACGGCATTCCGGACGCCGGTTACTTCATGGACAGCGCCGTGGAGTACGCGGACGGCTGGGGGCTGCTGTTCGACACCGGCGACATGATGGCCTCGCAACGCGCCTTCACCGGCGACTTCTCCGCCCGCTGGGCCGCCTCCCGGCAGCCGGCGCTGCTGCTCAGGGCGGGCGAGAGCTTCGTCCTCACGCGCGGCACCGCGCAGTGGATGGCCGACGTGCGGCCCGGCACCCTCTTCGCCGAGCTCGCGGGCTGTGGGCATTGGCTGTACGCCGACGATCCGGAAGGCTTTGCGCGGGCCGTCGGCGGGTTTCTGGACACCCTCCGTATCGAAGAGGCCGACTCAACCACGAGTTGATGCCCGGAACGCCGGATAACGCTCACGGTGGGTAGGTGGACTGGTGCGTCCCGTTCCGCTCGTGAAAGGATGTGCGAAGCGGAGAGCGCGCGACTCAACTGTCCGTTGGGTGTGTGCGCTGCTTCGCCGTGGCTGGGACCAGGGCGGACAGGGATGGGGCACCGAACATGACGCGAGGAGGCGACGGCGCGCCGAAGAGCGGGCAGAGCCCGCTCGCCGAGCGGCTGAACCACCTCTTCGCCCACATGCACCCGCCCGGCGCGCCGTACACGAACGCCTACGTCGCCGAGGAGATCAGCGAGGGCGCCGAGTACGGCGACGTCACGCTCTCCGAGCAGTACCTCTCCATGCTCCGCAAGGGCAGACGCACCAACCCGAGCCACGAAGTGCTGCGCGCGCTCGCCAAGTTCTTCGCGGTGCCGGTCGGCTATCTGGTGGGGGACCTCTCCCAGCCGCAGGCCGACCGGGTGGAGGAGGAGCTGCGCTTCCTCGCGGCCATGCGGGACCAGCGGGTGCGGACCATCGCGCTGCGTTCGGTCGGCCTGCCGCCCGAGGTGCAGGACAGCCTGACGACGATCATCTCCCAGTTCCGGCAGCAGATGGACCTGCCGCCGGACCCGCCGGCGACCAGCGGTGAGGCGCCGCATGCCGGCCACTGACGAGCAGCTCTTCGCCGCCTGGCGGCGGACGGGAATCGAGGACGGTACGGCCATGCGGGTACGGCGCATACGCAGGCGGTGCAAGCAGCTCGTACAGGAGCTGGCGCTGCCCGCCGCGACCGATCTGCCGGGCCTGTGCGAGATCGTGGCGCGCCGCGTGGGCCGGCCGGTCCGGCTCGCGCCGATGAGCCTGGGCGGCGTGGTGTCCGGCATGACGGCGGGCACCGACGACGGCTGGTGGGTCTTCTACGAGCGGCAGACCTCGCCCTGGCACCAGACCCACATCGTCCTGCACGAGTTGAGCCACCTCCTCCTCGGGCACGAGCAGGACCCCACCGTCACCGAGGACGCGCTGAAGGTCTGGACGCCCTCCATGGACGTCGCGACGGCCGCCCGGCGGATGGGCCTGACCGCCCGCTTCGCCCGCCACCACTGCTACGACAACGCCACCGAGCACGAGACCGAGGTGCTGGGCACGCTCCTGATGGCCCATGTGGTGCCCGCCACCGCCAAGGACGACCCGCCGCTGAGCGGCGACGCCGCCGAGATCGCGGCCGCGCTGGGCCCCGCGCTCAAGCACATCCGCCGCGAGCTGGACGGTGCTCCGCACGCCCCGAACGCGGGGGACGCCGACCCCGATGACGGGGGACCGCCGCGTGTTTGACGTCGTCTACTTCTGCTTCGCGGCCGTCGCCTGGGCGCTCGCGGGCTACAAATTCCGCGCCTGGCTGCGCGACCGGGCCAACGCCGACCTGGGCCTGACCAGCATGATGACGGCGGGCGTCGCCACGGTCTTCCTGTTCTCCGCGCCGAGCCTGTACCGCGCCTTCGACCGGCTCACCGGCGTCGCCAACCTCGCCATGGTCTTCCTGTACTCCTCCGTCGTGGTCTTCGCGGCCGGCGCCCTCGTGCTGCTGCTCCGCTGGACCGGCGGCGAGGACGAGGCGGGCCGCCGCCGGGCCCGCTCCCGTACGCGCACGGTCCTCACGCTCGTCGTCGTGGCCTGGGCGGTGGCCGTCACCGGCTTCGCCGTCGGCCGCCCGGACGCCGTGGAGCACCCGCGCGACTTCAGCACCGCGTACACCGACGCGCCCGGCGTCATGGTCTTCCTGATGCTGTACCTCGCGATCTTCGGGGCCAGTCTCGCCGGGCTCGGCACGCTCTGCCCGCGCTACGCCACCAAGGTCGGCCCGTCCTGGCTCGCGCGCGGCCTGCGCGTGCTGGCCGCCGGCTGCTGGCTCGGCCTGCTCTACTGCGCCTGCAAGCTCCTCGGCTTCGCGCTCTCCTGGGCCGGGCACCCGGCGCTCTGGCTCTCCAACGGCGTGGCGCCGCTGAGCGCCTCGGTCGCCGCGATCCTCGTCCTCACCGGCTTCGCGCTGCCCGCCGCCGGGCCCCGCGCGTCCGCCTGGCGCCGGCTGCGCCGCCTCTCGCCCCTGTGGCGCGAGGCCACCGCGCAGGCCCCGGAGGTCACGATGGAGGGTTCACGGCCCGGCCGCTGGCCCTTCGCCGACCTGGAGTGGCGGGCCAACCGCCAGATGGCCGAGATCCGCGACGTACAGCGCGGCGTACGCCGGTACGTCGAGTCCGACGCCGTCGACGTCGCCCGCGAGCGGGCCCGCGCGGTGGGCGTCGGGCCGGAGCAACTGGCCGCGGTGGCCGAGGCCGTGGCGCTGCGCCGGGGCCTGGACAACCGGCAGGCGGGCCGGCTCCCGGAGCCGTGCGCCGAATCCGTCGTCGTCACGACCGACATGGCGCCGGCCGCGGAGTACGAACACCTGGCGCTGGTCGCGGACGTCTACCGCTCGTCCCTGGCCGAGACCGTGCTCGCCGAACTCCGGCAGCGCAGCAGCGTCAAGGAGCGCGGGGCCTAGCGGCGGCGCACCACAGACCAGGTGGCTCGGTACGGGGGTCCGAACCGCCTTTCGGCGCAGGGCGGCACGGGGCATGGCCCCGTAGCCGCCCTGTGCCTTGTCATGCCCCGGATACGGGAGGCGGGCCGCCACCCCATAAGGTCGGGATTCATGCAGAACACCGCCTCGCCCGACCGTCCGGACCCGATCGACACGACGATGCTGCTCGACGACCCCTACGCGGGGTACGAGCGGCTGCGCGAGGCGGGTCCGGTCCACCGGATCACCGGGCCCGACGGGCAGCCCGCCTGGCTCGTCACCCGCTACGCCGACGTCCGCAGCGGGCTCGCCGACCCCCGGCTCTCCCTCGACAAGCGCAACAGCTCGACCGGCTACCGCGGCTTCTCCCTGCCGTCGGCCCTGGACGCCAATCTGCTCAACATGGACCCGCCGGACCACACGCGGGTACGCCGTCTGGTGGCCAAGGCCTTCACGCCGGGCCGCGTCGACAAGCTCCGCGCCCCCGTGGCGAAGGTCGCGCACGACCTGCTGGACGCCATCGAGGGCAAGGGCCGCGCCGACCTCCTCGCCGACTTCGCCGGGCCGCTGCCGATCATCGTCATCTGCGACCTGCTGGGCATCCCGGAGCGCGACCGGCTCGACTTCCGTGCCTGGTCCGACGCGCTGATCACGCCCGACCCGGCCCGCCCGGAGGCGGCGAAGGAAGCGGTCGGCGCCATGCTCCGCTTCTACACCGGGCTGATCGCCACCAAGCGCGCCGAGCCGGGCGACGACCTGCTCTCCGACCTGATCGCCGTGCGCGACGAGCCGGACGGGGACGGCGGCGTGGCGGGGGACCGGCTCAGCGAGGACGAGCTGACCTCGCTGGCCTTCCTGATCCTCCTCGCGGGCTACGAGAACACCGTTCACCTCATCGGCAATTCCGTCCTCGCGCTGCTCGACCACCCGGACCTGCTGGCCGAGTTGCGGGCAGAGCCCGCCGGACTGCCCGCCGCGGTCGAGGAGTTGGCGCGGTTCGACGGCCCGGCGCCGCTGGCCATCCGGCGCTTCCCCCTGGAGGACATCGAGATCGGCGGCGTACGGATTCCGGCGGGGGAGAGCGTGCTGCTTTCGATCGCAGCCGCCAACCGTGACCCGGAACGCTTTGCCGATCCCACGAAGCTCGACCCGCACCGCGATATTTTCGGCCATCTCGCGCTCGGCCACGGCATCCACTACTGCCTCGGCGCCCCGCTCGCCCGGATGGAGACGCAGACCGCCCTCGACGCCGTGATTCAGCGGTTCCCCGGGCTTCGTCTCGACGTGCCGAGGGACGAGATCCAGTGGCGGCGGAGCATCCGGGCACGTGGCCTGATCTCGCTCCCCGTCGCCTGGTAACGGCGACTCGAACAGGCTTTTCCTGCATAACCGTTCCGGCATGCGGTAGAAAGGTTCTGAGCCCGCCCGGTGTGCATCCCCCGTCGCACCGGGCGGGTCTTCGCGTACCTGCCGTGAGCCGTCTGGCGCATCACCGACTGCGCATCGCCCCGGCCGTCCCTAACGTGGCTGCATGGGAACCGACACTGCTTCGACCAGGATCAACGGCACCCTGACGGCCATAGCCGTGGCGGGCGCCCTCACCGCTCTGCTCGCCCCGGCGCACGCCACGTCGACGCCCCAGGGCAGGGCCGCACCGGAACGATCCATCCCCCATACGGCGGCCTGGCCCGGAGCCCGCTCCGCACGGCACGCCGCAGCGCCGCCCGGCGGGCTCACCGCCCGGGCCTGGGCCGTCACCGACGCCGAGACCGGCCGCGTGCTCGCCGCGAAGGAGCCGCACCGCCAACTGGCCCCGGCGAGCACCCTGAAGACCCTCTTCGCACTCACCGTCCTGCCCAAGTTCCCCGCCGACATGGTCCGCACGGTCACCGCGGACGACCTCAAGGGCGTGGGCGAGGGCAGCAGCCTCGTCGGCATCAAGAAGGGACAGCGTTACAAGGTCGCCGACCTGTGGCGCGGCGTCTTCCTGCGCTCGGGCAACGACGCCGTGCACGTCCTCGCGAACATGAACGGCGGCTGGCAGGCCACCGCGCGGGAGATGCAGATCAAGGCGCGGATGCTGGGCGCGCAGGACACGGTGGTGAAGACGCCGGACGGGTACGACGCGGCCGGCCAGGTCTCCTCGGCGAGCGACCTCAGCCTCTTCGGCCGCAAGGGCCTGGAGAACGCCGACTTCGCCCGCTACGCCGCTACCGTCCGGGCCGCCTTCCCCGGCGGCTCCCGGGGCTCGTACGAGATCGAGAACACCAACCGGATGCTGGCCGGCTCGAAGGGCGTGCCGCGCTACCCCGGCATCATCGGCGTGAAGAACGGCTACACCAGCAAGGCCGGCAACACCCTGATCGCCGCGGCGAAACGGGACGGCCGCACCCTCGTGGCCACCGTGCTCGCCCCCAGCAAGAAGAAGAACGCGGTCTACAAGGAGGCCGCCACGCTCCTGAACTGGGGCTTCAACGCGAACTGACCCGCAGCCGGGGGGCGTGCGCGCTCGCGTCGACCGGGCCGCGCAGGGCGGCGGCCAGGTCACCTGCCCAGCGGGTGAGTCCGGCGACGTCGATGCCGTACGGGGCGGTCCGCGCGTACGGCTTGATGGCGGCGGCGCCGCGGGTCAGCAGCGAGGTGGCGCCCGTGACGTTGCCGCGCGCGGCGTGCGTGAGGCCGACGGCCAGCTGGGCGAGGCCGCGCCACAGCTCACGCTCCTGCGGCGGCCCGGACTTCCAGGCGTCCTCCAGCACCTCGTGCGCGTGGAACGGCTTCCCCGCGTCCAGCAGCCGCTGCGCCTCCGCCAGCGACTCCCGCGGCGCGCGGACCACGCCCTCGGGCTGCCGCTCGACGCCCTCGGCGCCGTACGGCAGCGGGCGGCCGAGACCGTCCCGCGGCCGGGCGTTGCGCGCCCGGCCCTCGGCGTCCCGGTCGCGGCGCCGCTGAGGCGCCTTCGGCGCGCAGTACGGACAAGGGGCCGCCGCGTCGTCCCTGATCCGGCCGCACTCGTCACAGACCCGGTCCAGCCAGCAGGCCGAGTCGCCGCCCTCGTCGTGTTCCGTCGTGCCCATCAGTCGTCGACGACCTCGGTCTCGTAGAAGCAGAAGTGGTCCTTGATCTCCGCCACGGCTTCCTTCGGCTCCGGGTACGCCCACACCACGTCCTCCGGCCCGTCCGGCAGCGACCAGTAGGACGCGTCGCCCTTGAAGGGGCAGTGGGTTCGGGTCCCGGAGGGGACGAGGAGGTCGGTACGGACGTCCTCGGGCGGCAGGTAGTACCGGGCCGGATAGCCGGTCTCCCGCAGCACCAGCGGCCGGGTGCTCTCGGCAAGCACCTGCCCGCCCTGTACGACGCGGACTCGATCGGAACTCTGCTCGACGGTGATGCGGTGGCCTGTAGTCATGAGTCCTCCTGGACGAGGAACGGTTCCCCGTCCAGGATCTCACTTCATGGCGTCAGACCTCCCGGATGCCCCGCCCCGCCCATTCCGGGGCGGGCCCGGTCAGCGCGGTGAGCCGGTCGCGCACCGCCTCCGGCAGCGGGGCCGAGCGGCCCGTTGTCCGGTCGACGTGGAGGGCGAAGAGTTCCTCCGTGGCGACCGGGGCGCCGTCCGTGTCACCGACGAACATCTCGTGCAGGAAGCGGACCTTCTTCGCGTCCACCCCCAGCACCGTCGTCCGGACGACCAGCTCGGCGTCCCGGTCCACTTCGAGGAGGTACCGGACATGGGCCTCGACCGTGTAGAGCGAGCAGCCGCTCGCCTCGCGGTACTCGGGACCCAGCCCGGTCCCCGCCATCAGCGCGTCCGTGGCGAACCCGAAGACGAGCACGTAGTACGCCTCGCTCAGGTGGCCGTTGTAGTCGATCCACTCGTCCTTGACGGACTGCCGGAAGAGCGGGAGCGCTGCCGCGGTCACCGGGCGCCCTTGCCCAGCCGGCCGGTGGCCCGCAGTACGTCGATGACGCCCTGATCGCGCTCGGCCACCAGGTCCGCGTACGTACGGCCGTCCGCGGCCTCGTCGCAGCCCTCGACCACCGCGTCCCGCAGCGCGCGGTCCAGCTCCGGGGCCTCCAGACGGGTCCACGGGGACTTCAGGGACGGGCCGAAGTGGTCGAGCATGTGCGCCATGCCGCCCTCGCCGCCGGCCAGCGCGAAGGTGAGCATCGGGCCCATGAACGCCCAGCGCAGGCCCGGGCCCTCGGTGATGGAGTCGTCGATGTCCCGCACTGTCGCCTCGCCGTTGGCGACCATGTGCAGCGCCTCGCGCCACAGGGCCTCCTGGAGGCGGTTGGCGATGAAGCCGGGCAGCTCGCGGTCCATGGTGATGACGGACTTGCCCGCGATGTCGTAGAAGCGGGAGGCCCACTCGACGGCCGCGCGGTCGGTCCGCTCGCCGCCGACGACCTCGACGAGCGGGATCAGGTACGGCGGGTTGAACGGGTGGCCGACGACGAGGCGGCCGTTGTCGGCGGCCTCGCTGTGCATGTCGGTCATCGGGTAGCCGGAGGTCGAGGAGGCGACGACCACGCCGGGGCGGGTGGCGGCGGTCAGCTCGGCCAGCAGCGAGCGCTTCAGGTCCAGCTTCTCCGGGGCGCTCTCCTGCACGAAGTCGGCGTCGGCGACGGCCTCGGCGAGGGTGGGCGCGACAGTGAGGCGGTCCTGCGAGGCGCCGTCGGCGAGCCCTATCTGCTCAAGCGCCGGCCAGGCTGCGGCGACGAGGCGGCGCAGCTTCTCCTCGGCGTCGTCGGCCGGGTCCCAGGCGGTCACGTCGTAACCGCGGGCGAGGAAGTGGGCGACCCAGCCGCCGCCGATGACGCCGGCGCCGATGCAGGCGACCTTGCGCACGTCTTCGGGGGCGAGGGGGATGGTGGAGGACATGGGGTGGGACTCCTGGGGTGGGAGGGGTGCGGGCCGGTGCGTCAGGCGCGGGGCTTGAGGCCCAGGCGGGCGCGGGCCTGGTCGGGGGTGGCGACCTTGGCGCCCAGCGACTCGGTGATCGTCACGGCGCGCTCGACGAGCTGGCCGTTGGTGGCCTTCACGCCCTTGGAGAGGTACAGGTTGTCCTCCAGGCCGACGCGGACGTTGCCGCCGAGCAGGATGGACTGCGCGACCCACGGCATCTGCATGCGGCCGAGCGCGAAGCTGGCCCACTGCGCGTTCTCGGGCAGCATGTTGACCATCGCCTGCAGCACGCCCGGGTCGGCCGGCGCGCCCCACGGGATGTCCATGCACAGCTGGAAGATCGTCGGGTCGTCCAGCAGGCCCTCGGCCCGCAGCTGCTTGGCGAACCACAGCTGGCCGGTGTCGAAGATCTCCAGCTCGGGCCGCACGCCCAGCTCCTGGATCCGCTTGGCGCCCTTGCGCAGCATCTCCGGAGTGGAGATGTAGAGGTTGTCGCCGAAGTTCAGCGAGCCGCAGTCCAGCGTGCAGATGTCGGGGAGCAGGTCCTCCACGTGCGGCAGCCGGTCCAGGCCGCCGACCAGGTCGGTACCGGGCTGCGCGCCCTTCTCCAGCGGCTGGTCGGGGTCCAGTACCAGGTCGCCGCCCATGCCGGCGGTGAGGTTGATGACGACGTCGGTGCCGGTCTCCTTGATGCGCTCGACGACCTCCGCGTACAGCTTCGGGTCGCGCGAGGGGTCGCCGGTCTCGGGGTCGCGGACGTGGATGTGCACCACGGCGGCGCCCGCGTTCGCCGCCTCCACGGCGGACTTCGCGATCTGTTCGGGCGTCACGGGGACGTGCGGGGAGCGGCGTACGGTGTCGCCCGCGCCGGTCAGCGCACAGGTGATGATGACCTCGTCGTTCATGACGGATGTCCCTTCTGCGGGTGGTGAGATGACGTGCCGTCAGGTGAGACGGCGGAGGGAAGGGAGGGGGTGTGCGGGCAGGCGTCGGCCACGCCTGCCCGCACACGATCGGGGCCGGACGGTTGTCCGGGTGCGTGCCTTACGGGGCGGCCGGCGCGTCGCCCGGCTCGGCGCTCAACTCGCTCTCCACGAAAGCGATCAGCGCGGCGTGCATGCTGTCCGGCGTCGTACCGCCGGGGGCCGTGGCCAGCACCTGCGTGGCCAGGCCGTCGATCAGCGCGGTCAGCCGGAGCGCGGTGAACTCCACGTCGACGGGGCGGAAGACGCCCTGCTCGACGCCGCGCCGCACGACGTCGGCGACGGTGGTCCGCCACTGCCGGTAGTAGTGGTCGTGCAGTCGCCCGACCTCGGTGGAGCGGGCCGCCTGCGCCCACATGTCCAGCCAGACCAGCCACTGCCGGCGCTGCTGCTCCGTGCGCGGCGTCTGCAGGGCGATGAGGTGCAGCAGCTCCTCGCGGGCGTCGGCGGCCCCGGCCAGTCCCTGGGCGCGGCGCGCGGTGTCCTCGTCCATGCACCAGCGGACGGCGGCCTCCAGGAGGTCGTCCCGGCCGGGGAAGTGGTAGTGGATGGCGGCCGTGCTCGTCCCGCAGGCGGTGGCGATGTCGGCGACGCGCACGGAGTGGAAGCCGTGCTCGGCGATCAGCCGGACCGTCTCGCGGACGATCTGCAGCGGCCGGCCGCCCTCGGGGAGCGCGGCGGGCCCGGCGTCGTCGCCCGGCGGCGCGGGCGTCCCGGTCCGGGAGCCCAGCAGCCAGCCGGCCTCCACTCCGCCGATCTCGGCGATGCGGACGATCTCGGCGACGGTGAAGCGCCGGGTCCCGCCGAGGGACCGGGACAGCTTCGAGGGGTCCATCACGATCCGCCGGGCGAACTCACGGCGGCTGCAGCCGATGCCGTCGATCACCTTCTTGACGCGGTCCGTGAGATCGCCGCTCTCGTCGGCGAGCCGGGTGCCGGGGTCTTCCTGCATGGCTCGGGACCGTAGCAGCGTGATGAGATCAGCGCAACGCCTTGCGCCCGGAAGGGGGCCCTCAAACACCGACATTCAGCGGCAAAATGCCGCGTGATGCCACGTGATGAGAGCTGACTGATGAGCAAGTCAGGACGGTCGCGCGACCGCACCCATCCGTGATGCGGACATCCCGTAAGGGCGGAAATGTGGCAAAGTGACGAACATGGCCGAACGGGGCGCGCAGCCGCCCGCCGTGTCGGCGCCGGAGCAGTGGCCCGCCCCGCCGGACCTGATCCTGGCGCTCAACGGAATGGGGGGCTTCGACTGGGACCTGAAGCGCGGGCGCCTGTACATGGACGCCGCCGCGCTACGGGTCTTCGACCTGCGCCCCGGCGAGTACGACGGCCGCCCCGAGACGCTCTCCCGCCGGGTGCCGCCCGCCGAGGCGGCCCGCCTGGACTCCCTGGTCGCCCAGGCCATCAAGGAGGGCAGCGCGACGTACGGCGCGTACTTCCGCGTCCGGTGCCGCGACGGCACGATGCGCTGGACCCACACCCACGGCGCCATCCACCGGGACGGCACCGGACGGCCGTACCGCATCATCGGCATCGTCCGCGACGCCCGCCAGGAGCTGGCGCTCTCCCGCACCGCGAACCCGGCGAACGAGGGGGACCGGCGCCGCCGCCGGCACAGCTCCGTCGTGGAGCGCACCACCGCGGCACTCGCGCACGCCAGGACCGTCGGCGACGTCATCGCCGTCCTCGGCGACAGCCAGGGGCTGAGCCGGCTGGGCGCGGAGAACGTGATCGTCGGCCTGGTGGAGGCCGGCCGCATCCGGCTCGTCTCCGAGGGGCAGGCCGGCAGCTTCGTACCGGAACACCGGTTCACCCGAGTGGCGGACGAGTTCCCGATGAGCGAGGTCGTGCGCACGCTCACGCCGCGCTTCGTCCGGTCCCGCGCGGAGTTCGCCGCCTGCTACCCGCGCCTGTGGCCGCACGTCCAGCCGCTGGACATCGGCTCGGCGGCCTACCTCCCGCTGATCGCGCAGGCCCGCCCGATCGGCGTACTCGGCCTCTTCTACCGCGAGGAGAGCGACTTCGGCACGCAGGAGCGCAGCATCCTCGTGGCGCTCGGCAGCAGCATCGCGCAGAGCCTCGCCCGGGCCATGCTCTTCGACCAGGAGCACGACCTCGCCGAAGCGCTCCAGCAAGCCATGCTGCCGCGCCGCATCCCCGCCGTCCGGGGCGCCCAGGTCGCGGTGCGCTACCGCGCGGCGCGGCTGGGCCGGGACATCGGCGGCGACTGGTACGACGTGATCCCGCTGCCCGGGGGTCCCCCCTCCGGTGGAGGCCGGCTCGCCGTCGTCATCGGCGACGTCCAGGGCCACGACATCCAGGCCGCGACCATCATGGGGCAGCTGCGCATCGTGCTGCGCGCGTACGCCGCCGAGGGCCACGCACCCGCCACGGTCATGGCCCGCGCCTCCGCCTTCCTGTACGAACTGGACACCGAGCGCTTCGCCACCTGCACCTACGCCGACATCGACCTGTCCACCGGCGCCCTGCAGATCGTCCGCGCCGGGCACGTCGATCCGCTGCTGCGGCACGCCGAGGGCATCTGCCGCCGGCTGTCCGTGGCCGGCGGGCTGCCGCTCGGCCTGTCCGCCCAGTTCGGCGACCTGGACTATCCGGTCACCACGGTGCGCGTCGCACCCGGCGAAACGCTCGTGTTGTGCACCGACGGCCTGGTCGAGCGGCCCGGCGCCGACCTCGACGAGGGAATGGCCCGGCTGGCCAGGGAAGTCCGCATCGGACCGCAGGACGTCCAGCAGCTCGCCGACCGGCTGTGCGCGCTGTCCCTCAGCGGCGACGGCGAGGACGACATGGCGCTCCTGCTGCTGCGCCGCAGCGGCACGCCCCCATCACGCCACCGCGGCTGAAGTACCTGCCCTCTGCAGCGTGTAAGGACTAAAGGTGGCCCCCGCCACATACACGCCCCGCGTGCCGTGCTTTACTGCCGCGTGCCCACTGAGACCGCCCCCGCCGGCCTGCGTTCGCGCATATTCGCCGACCTCACACCGCTGCGTACCTCCGTCCACTACCGCCGCCTGTGGACCGGCAACACGGTCTCCTGGGTGGGCCAGCAGATGACCGCGCTCGCGGTCTCGCTCCAGGTCTACGACATCACCCACTCGACGTTCTCCGTCGGTCTGGTCGGCCTCTGCTCGCTCGTCCCGCTCGTCGTATTCGGGCTGTACGGCGGCGCGATCGCCGACACCGTCGACCGCCGCACCCTGGGCCTGATCAGCGCCCTCGGCGCCACCGCGATGTCCGTCGTACTGGCCTCCGCCGCGCTGCTGCACATACGCCAGGTCGGGCTGCTGTACGCCGTCGTCGCGCTGCAAGCCGTCTGCTTCGCGATGAACTCGCCGGCCCGCGCGTCGATGATCCCGCGCCTGCTGCCCACCGAGCAGCTGCCGGCCGCCAACGCCCTGAACTCCCTCACCAGCAACCTCGGCCTGATGGGCGGCCCGATGCTGGGCGGCGTCATCGTCGGCCTGTGGGGCTACCAGGCCGCGTATCTCATCGACGTCGTCGCCTTCTCCGCCTCCCTCTACGCGATGTGGCGACTGCCCTCGATGCGCCCCGACCACGAGACGGGCGCGGACGGCGCCCGTCCGAAGCGCGCCTCCGTCCTGGACGGCCTGCGCTTCCTCGCCACCCGCCCCAACCTGCGGATGACCTTCTTCTCCGACCTGGCGGCCATGGTGCTGGCCCAGCCGCGCGCCCTGTTCCCCGCGATCGCCGCGCTGTGGTTCGGCGGCGACGCGAAGACCGTCGGGCTGCTGGTCGCCGCGCCCGCCGTCGGCGCGGTACTGGGCGGCCTGTTCTCCGGCTGGCTGGGCGCCATCCGACGGCACGGCCTGGCGATCCTGCTCGCGGTCGCCGCCTGGGGCGCGGCTGTCGCGGTCTTCGGCCTCACCCGCAACCTCTGGCTCGGCCTGTGCTTCCTCGCGGTCGCCGGCTGCGCCGACACCGTCTCGATGGTCTTCCGCAGCACGATGCTGCAGGCCGCCACCCCGGACCGGATGCGCGGCCGGCTCCAGGGCGTCTTCATCGTCGTGGTCGCGGGCGGGCCGCGGCTCGGCGACTTCCTCGCCGGAACGGCCGCCGACCTGGCCACCCCGGCCGTCGCCGTGGTCGGCGGCGGCCTGGCGTGCGTCGTCGTGGTGACCCTCCTCGGCCTCGGCAGGCGGGACTTCGCCAAGTACGACGCCCGGAACCCGCAGCCCTGACGCGCGGCCGGGCGCCGCTCAGTACCGCTCAGTGCCGTTCAGTGCCGCTCGGCACCGCTCAGTACCGTGTGATCGCCGTGTCCCCCGACCGCGTCCCGATCGCGATGTGCGGCCGCTTGCCGGGGTCCGCCCAGGCCAGAATGCGGGCCATCGCGTCGGCCGGTACCGAGACGCAGCCGGCCGTCGCGCCCTTGCCGTTGACGTGCAGGAAGATCCCGGCGCCGCGCTCGCGCACGGGGTGGTCGTAGTTGAAGCCGATGATCAGCGCCCGGTCGTACTGCGTCGGATAGTCGGCCAGCCGCTCCGACTCCTTCGCCGCGCAGTCGGCGGGCAGCGGCTCGGCCCAGCGGTTGTACGCGGCCGAGGCGTTGTCCTCGCACCACCAGGAGTTGTCGTGCACCCGGCGGTAGGAGACCTCCGTACCGGCCGGAGCCGCGTCGATCCCGAAGCCGTACGGCAGGTCGTACAGGCCGGTGGGCGTGGTGTTCGTGCCCTGCTTCCGGGTGCTGCCCTCGGTCAGGCCCTTCGCGCCGAAGCGGGCCGGCGCCGAGCCCGCCTGCCGCCAGTCGCCGTGCCGCTTCTCCCACCAGATCAGCCGCCCGTGCGTGGCCGCCGTCCGCGGCGCCTCCGCCGTGATCAGCTGCCGGCCGCCGCCGGTGTCCGCCATCCGGGCGGGCAGCGGCGCGCCCGTCCGGTCCGTCGTCGGGTGCCCGGGCGCCGCCGCGGCCGGGCCGGAGCCGGCCGTGACGGCCAGCGCGAGCGCGGCCGCACCGGCCGCCATTGCCAGGAACGAACGCTTCATGACGGCACTGTAGGGCGGAATCCCACCGCGCGCCGTAGCGATAGCCGGGCCAGACTCGGGTACGGGGGCCAGGAGAACCACCGCCGCGGGCGGACCGCCCGCGGCACGCACCACACCGTGAGATCCAGGAGGTCTTCCGTGGAACGGCAGCCGCACCCCGCGCGCGCTCACGACCCCGGCGGCCCGACACCGCCCAACCCGGGTCCGGGACCGGTCCCGGACCCCGTGCCGGGCCCGCCCGATCCCGTACCGCCCACCCCCGAACCGTCCCCGGTCCCGCGCCCGCCAGGCCCGAACCCCGACCCGGTACCGGAACCGTCACCGCAGCCCAGCCCGCTGGGCTGACCCGCATGCCCTCTTGACGCCGCACACGCATCACCAGAAGGAGAGGTGCTTCCCATGGCCATCGCCACGGTGAATCCGGCCACCGGCGAGACCCTCAAGACGTTCGACGCGCTCAACGAAGGCGAGATCGAGGACCGGCTGGTCCGGGCGGAGCAGACCTGGCAGGAGTACCGCACCACCGGCTTCGACCGGCGCGCCAACCTGCTGCGCAAGGCGGCGGAGCTGCTGGAGGCCGACGCCGACGACATCGCCCGCACCATGACCACCGAGATGGGCAAGCCGCTGGCCCAGGCCCGCGCGGAGGCCGCCAAATGCGTGAAGACGATGCGCTGGTACGCCGACCACGCCGAGGCGCTGCTCGCCGACGAGCACCCCCGGGCCGCCGACATCAAGGACTCCGGCGCGGCCCGCGCCTACGTGCGCTACCGCCCGCTGGGCCCGGTCCTCGCGGTCATGCCGTGGAACTTCCCGCTCTGGCAGGTGATCCGCTTCGCCGCGCCCGCGCTGATGGCGGGCAACGTCGGCCTGCTCAAGCACTCCTCGAACGTCCCGCAGACGGCGCTGTACCTCGAAGACCTCTTCCGCCGCGCGGGCTTCCCCGAGGGCGCTTTCCAGACGCTGCTGATCGGCTCCGGCTCGGTCGAGATGATCCTGCGCGACCCGCGGGTGGCCGCCGCGACGCTGACCGGCAGCGAGCCCGCGGGCCGCTCGGTCGCGTCCATCGCCGGTGACGAGATCAAGAAGACGGTGCTCGAACTGGGCGGCAGCGACCCGTACTTGGTGCTGCCCTCGGCCGATCTGGAGAAGGCGGTGGCCACCGCCGTCACTGCCCGCGTGCAGAACAACGGCCAGTCCTGCATCGCCGCCAAGCGCTTCATCGTCCACACCGACGTCTACGACGAGTTCGCCCCCCGCTTCGCCGAGAAGATGGCCGCGCTCAAGGTCGGCGACCCGATGGCGGACGAGACCCACGTGGGCCCGCTCTCCAGCGAGCAGGGCCGCTCCGACCTGGAAGAGCTGGTCGACGACGCCACCATGCACGGCGCCACCGTGCTGTGCGGCGGCGGCCGGCCCAAGGGCCTGGACCGCGGCTGGTTCTACGAGCCGACCGTGCTCGCCGACGTCACCAAGGAGATGAAGATCTACTACGAGGAGGCGTTCGGCCCTGTCGCGACCCTCTTCCGGGCCGCCGGCCTGGACGAGGCGATCGAGATCGCCAACGACACCTCCTTCGGCCTCAGTTCGAACGCCTGGACCGAGGACGCGGCCGAACAGGAGCGGCTGGTGCGCGACCTCCGGGCGGGCGGTGTCTTCTTCAACGGGATGACCGCCTCGCACCCGGGCATGCCCTTCGGCGGCACCAAGCGCTCCGGGTACGGCCGGGAGCTGGGCGACCACGGCATCCGCGAGTTCTGCAACATCACCACGGTCTGGTACGGCGCCAAGGGCTGACCGCCCATGACTCCGGCCTCACGAATCCTCGGGCGCGGGCACGGTGAACTCGCACCACAGCGCCTTGCCCGCGCCCCGGGCCTCCGCGCCCCACCGGTCCGACAGCGCCTCGACGAGCAGCAGGCCGCGCCCGGAGGTGGCGGTCTCGCCGGGGCTGCGCCGGCGCGGCCAGTGGCTGGACCGGTCCTCGACCTCCAGCCGGACCCGGCACCGCGGGCCGGACAGCAGCTCCAGCGAGACCAGCGCCCCGCTGTCGGTGTGCCGCAGCGCGTTGGTGATCAGCTCGGTGGCCACCAGCTCGACATCGCCCGCCACCTCCCCGGCCCGCCACTGCTCCAGCATCCGCCGCAGCTCGGCGCGTACTTCGCCGGGGCCCGCCGGGTCGGCCTGGTGGACGTGCAGCCGGATGCGCGGCGCCGCCGGGCCGCCGGGCTCGGCCAGCCGGCGCAGCAGCAACAGGGCCATGTCGTCGGGGGAGCCCGGCTGCTCCCACAGCAGGTCCGAGAGGTGGTCGGCGAGCGCGTCGAGCTCGCCGGGCCCGTCCTGCACGGCGCTGGTCAGCGCGTCGATCCCGGCGAGGATGTCCAGGCCCGGCTGCTCGACCAGGCCGTCGGTGCACAGCAGCAGCGTGGAGCCCGGCTCCAGGAACAGCTGCGTCTCCGGATAGTGGTCCTCGCCGAAGACGGTGGCCAGCCCCAGCGGCAGCCCGCCGTGCACGGTCGGCCAGTGCACGTGCCGCCCCGCGTCCGCGATCATCGGCTCCAGATGCCCGGCCCGGGCCACGTGCAGCACCCCCGACGAGAGGTCCGCCTGGATGTACGTACAGGTCGCGAACCGCTCGGTCTCCAGCTCGGCGAGGAACCGGGACGCCCGCCCCAGCACCGTCTGCGGCGGATGCCCCTCGGCGGCGTAGGCGCGCAGCGCGATCCGCAGCTGGCCCATCACGGCCGCCGCGTGGGTGTCGTGCCCCTGCACGTCGCCGATCACCACTCCGGTACGGCCCTGCGGCAGCGGGATGACGTCGTACCAGTCGCCGCCGACGTCCCGGCCGGTGCGCGCCGCCTCGTACCGGACCGCCACGTCACCTCCGGTGATGGCCGGGATGTGCCGCGGCAGCATCGAGTCCTGCAGCCCGGTCGCGAACTCCCGCTCCTGGTCGAAGAGGGTGGCCCGCTGGAGGGACTGCGCGATGACGCCGGCCAGCGCCAGCGCCAGGTTCCGGTCCTCCGCCGTGTGCACCTTCGGCTCGGTGTCGACCAGCCCGAGCGCGCCGATCACCTTGTCCTGGGCGACCAGCGGCAGGAACGCCGCGCTGCGGACGTCGATGTCCTGGATGTACGGCTCCAGCCGGGGATAGCGCCGCAGCAGGTCCTCGCGGGAGGTGACGAAGGCCGGTTCGCGGGTGAGCGCCGCCTCGGAGAGCGGCAGCGTGCGGTCCAGCGGCATGTGCAGCAGCTCGGGCAGGTGCAGCGGCTCCGTGGCCGCGATGACGTCGAAGACGCCGTTGTCGACCAGGCCCAGGATCAGCGAGTCGGCGCCCAGCCGCAGCGGGCCGTGGCGGTCGGTGAGCACATCGGTGACGTCCTGCACCGACAGCGCCCGGGACAGCGCGGTGGTGGTCCACTGCACCAGCGTGGTCTGCCGCTCGCGCACCTCGTCGGGGATGGTCAGCAGCGCCGAATCGGCCAGCTCGGCGGTGGCCTCGCGGACGATCCCCGCCATCCGGTACGGGCGGCCCGCCTCGCTGCGCAGGATCCGGCCCTGGATGTGCGTCCAGCGCGGTGTGCCGTCCCGGCAGCGGATGCGGAAGTACGCGCCGCAGGACCGCCGGCCCTGCTGGATCGCCTGCACGACGGCGTTGTCCAGCCGGTAGCCCTCCTCCTGCGGGACCCGCCGGAGCAGCGCGGGGCGCGTCCCGTCGAACTCGTGCGCATGCAGGTCGAAGACCGCGAGCCCGCCCGCGTCCAGCTCGAAGGCGCCGCTGTCCAGGTTCCAGTCGAAGGAGCCCATCCGGTTGAGCGCGAGCAGGTCGGGCAGGTCGATCCGCGGCCGGTGGATCTCCTCGTGCTCGGGATGCCCGAGGAGACCGCGGCGGCCCGGGCGCCGGTTCCGGGTGTCGTCCGCGCTCTCCCGTTCCGCGCCGTCCCAGCTCCACTCCATACCGGGATCTTACGGTCATATTGGGTAAGGATGGGAACTGAGGACGGCGGGGTGTCCCGGACCGTACGCGGCGCCGTCACCCCTCGTGCACGGGCGCCGCCGCCCGCCGTGGGCCCCAGGACACCAGGGCACCGGAGAGGCGGTGCCCGCACCGACGGATCGAGGAGATCGTGAACAGCACCCTTCCCGTCATCGCCGGCGTCGACGGCTCGCTGAACAGCCTCCGGGCGCTGGAGTGGGCGGCCGGCGCGGCCCGGCTCGCCGGGGCCGCGCTGCACGTGGTGCACGTCTGGCCGATCACCCCCATGCCGCGCGCGCTCGGCGACGCCCATCCGCACCCGGTCCCGGACCCCGCCGACCCCGTCCTGCAGGACGTCAGGGCACACCTCGCCGGGCGCGCCGAGGCACCCGAGACGCGGTATCTCTCCGTGCACGGCGCGTCCACCTCGACGCTGATCCGGCTGAGCGCCCAGGCCAGGCTGCTGGTCCTCGGCTCGCGCGGCCGCGGCGGCTTCACCAGCCTGCTGCTCGGCTCGGCGGGCCGGGCCGCCGCCATGCGGGCCGCCTGCCCGGTCGTGGTCGTGCCCGACGAGCGGCGCACGGAGCCCGGGGCCGGTACGCAGGGCCGGGTCGTGCTCGGGCTGCACCCGGAGGAGACGTCCGACGAGACGGTGGACTTCGCCTTCGCCGAGGCCGAGCGCCGCGACGCCGAGCTGCGCGTGGTCACCGCGTACCCGAACCCCTACCCGATGCTCGTCGCCCCCGACAGCCTGCCGCCCGGCACGCCCACGGCGGGCGAGCTGGAGGCCCACGCCGGCGTCCAGCAGGAGGAGCGGCTGCGCCCCTTCACCGAGCGGCACTACCCGAAGGTGGTCCTCGACCCGGTCCTCGCGCAGGGCGACGTGGCCGGCCGCCTGGTCGCCGCGTCCCGCGCCGCCGACCTGGTGGTGGTCGGCCGGCACCGCCGCCGGCTGCGCGACGGCGGCCTGATGGGCTCGGTCGCCAACGCGGTACTGCTGCACGGCCACTGCCCGACGGCGGTGATCCCGGTGCGGTGATCAGCCCACGGCCACCGGCGCGGCACTCCGCGTACGATGCGCGAGCTTCGCCGTACGCGTGGGCACATCCACGGTGTACGCGTCGATGGTCATCCTCTTCGCGGACACCTTCAGCACCATGAACCCATGGCTGGAGAAGTCCTGCCACTCCGCCGGCACGTCGAAGTGCGCCTTGCCGTCGCCCGTCTTCGAGGCCGCGCCACATACGACCTGGCGCGTGCCGCCGGTGCGGGCCGACGGCTCCAGAAGCTGCAACGTGTGGTCGTGCCCCGACAGGATCAGATCGGCGCGGCCGCACACCACCTCCTCGTACAGCTCCTTGAGGTGGACGCCGCTCGTGTAGTCCCCGACGGTGAAGCCGTCGTACGAACCCGCGCTGCCGTGCTTGCCGTTGTTCAGGTACGGGTGGTGGCCGAGCACGACCTTCCAACGGGCCCGCGACTTCTTGAGGGCACCCTCCAGCCACGCCCGCTGCTCCCGCATGTACGGACCGTCCCAGTGGAAGTACGGGTCGGTCTGCACGACGTACGAGGACACCGGGTTGGTGTCCAGCGCGAAGAACTCGACGAGCGGGGCGCCGTCGGAACCGGCGGGCAGCGCCACGCTGTAGTAGCGCGCGGGCATGTACCACCGCTTCGAGGTCGTCGCGTAGGCCACCTCCCGGTCGCCGCGCGAGGGGTCGCCGCCGCTGCCCGGTATCAGCCCCGAGCAGTCGTGGTTGCCCAGGACCATCAGCCACGGCACGTCGATGCCGGTGTTCGGCTTCTCGAACTTGTCCTGGAACTCGGAGTCGTGCGCCGACTCGGGCCCGTTCTCGTAGATGTTGTCGCCCAGCCCGACCGCCAGCCCGATCTGCTCGCTCGCCATCAGGTCCCGGGCGGCCGCCGCCACCGCGAACTGGCCCTCCTCGCCGGTCCCGGCGTCCCCGGTGACCAGCACGGCGAACTCGCCGTTGCCGTTGGGCGTGGTGGGGAAGGGGTACTTCCCCGCCGCCGCCCGGTCCTGCGCCGCGGCCGGTGCGGCCGCCCCGTACGGCAGCACGGCGAGCGCGGCGCCCGCGACGGCGCCGCCCAGGAGCGTGCGGCGGTTCAGGTTCAGTACGGGAGCGGTGCGCGTGCCGGCGGGGGTGGTCGGCTCCCCGCCGGGGACCGTGCCGCTCCGCACCCACTGGTCCTCGGTCATGTCCGCCTGCGGCGGAATCAGCTCACACATGCCAGGAGTTGTCTCATGACCTACTGGTCAGTTGGTGAAGATGTCATGAACGCGACGTAGACGTTCGGGGTGCTCAGGTGGGGGTTATCGGACCAGCCTGCGCAGCGTGCGGCCGCAGTGCCGCGCGTACGCCCGCTGGAGCACCGGGACCAACGGCCCGGCCAGCCGCGTGTACCAACTCGCCGCTCTGCTGAAGGCGGTGACGGTGAACCAGACGGAGCCGTCGGGGCGCAGCTCCGCGACGAAGGACTCCTCGCCGCATTCGGGGTGCCCCTCCAGCGTCCCGTAGCCGAAGCCGATCCGGTCGCTGTCGTACGTGCTCCACACCACCCGGCACGGCGCGGCGATCCGCAGCGGGCCGACGCCGAGGCCGCTCTCCACCGGCACGCCCGGCTCGGCGTGCGCGGCGCCCGCCCGGATGCGGACGCCGGCTGCCCGGTGCATCCGGAAGGTCGTGATCGCCTCACCCGCGCGTTCGAAGACCGCTCGGCCGTGGCCGACCGGCACCTCGACGTGCAGGTGGTGGTACTCGGCGGGGAGCGGGCCGTGCTGGGTGGCGCCGTGTTCGGGGTAGCTGAGTGCGGTGGTCATGCGCGCTCCTTCGATCCGGTGGTGCGGTGGACGGAGGCCGGCAGCCGGCGCCAGGCGAGCAGCGCGCAGAGCGCGAAGCCCAGCGCGTTGCCCACGCCGTGGGTCGCGGCCATCCAGGTCAGGGTCGGGTGCGGCAGCCCGCTCGCCTCGCCCAGCGCCCAGCTCAGCGCGAGCAGCATGGTCGCCACGAGGATCGCGGCCGAGACGGCGAGCAGGGCGCGGGTCGTGCGGTCGGGCGCCGCGGTCCGCAGGTCGCGCCAGGTGACCAGGGCGACCAGCCACATGCCGCAGCTGAGCACGGCGGCGCCCGCGAACTCGGCCCACTCGCCGGTGAAGTACCCGGCCAGTACCAGCAGCGTGCCGGCCGGGACGCTGAGCGCGGCGCAGCGCGCGGCGGGTGTGCCGTTCGCCCGGCAGACCAGCCCCGCCACCAGTGCGGCGGCGAAGCCGGCGAAGTGGAAGTGCGGCACGGTCAGCGACAGCATGCGCAGGGAGAAGCCGAACAGCTCGGTGCCGTGCCGCTCGGCGACCAGTGCGAGGCCCGCGATCGCCGGGGTGGCCAGCGCGGTGAGCACGGCGACCTCGCGCGGCGCGAGCGAGCGGGTGCGGAGCAGCCGCCGGGGCGCGAGCAGGGCGAGGGCGAGGGTGGCCGCGGCGTAACAGGCGGCGAGTGCGGTGGCGGCGGGGCCGCGCGGCAGCCACAGGCTCACCGCGCCGAGCGTAGCGGGCAGCCACCAGATCCGGCGCAGCCGCGCCGCGCCGGGCTCGCCGACCAGCGCGAGCCCCATCGGTATCACCGCCAGCATCCCCACCATGACGACGATACGGACCACTGCGTCCATGCCTGACCCCCTGTCTTGAACGTGTTCAAGTAACCCTCGTGGCAGACCGTACGCCAGAGGGTTGAACGCGTTCAAGTGGGGGTGCGTCTTGCGGGAGCCGGGCGTCAGGCCTCCATGGCGCCGTGCCGTCCCGCGCCCGACGCGAAGCGCGCGGCGCCCTCCGCCGCGTGGGCCAGGGATTCCTGCCCGTACCGGAGTTCGGCGGCCATCGCCGCCTCCTCCGTCAGTCCGGCCTGCTCCCGCACCGACGCCCGGTCGCCGCGCAGGCACTCCTGCGGGAAGCGGGCGAGCTCCGCCGCCAGCCGCTCGGCCTCCTCCCGGGCCCGCCCCTTCGGCACCACCCGGTTGGCGAGCCCCATCTCCAGCGCCTCGGCGGCCGGCACCGGGCGCCCGGTGAGGATCAGGTCCATCGCCCGGCTCTCGCCGATCAGCCGCGGCAGCCGGACCGTGCCGCCGTCGATCAGCGGCACGCCCCAGCGGCGGCAGTACACCCCGAAGGCCGCGTCCTCCTCGGCCACCCGCAGATCGCACCAGAGCGCCAGCTCCAGGCCGCCCGCCACCGCGTACCCGCTGACCGCCGCGATCACCGGCTTGGACAGCCGCATCCGGGTCGGGCCCATCGGCCCGTCGCCGTCCGGCGCCACACGATTGCCGCGCGGGGTGCCGATCGCCTTGAGGTCGGCGCCCGCGCAGAACGTGCCGCCCTCGCCCCACAGCACCGCCACGGACGCCGTCTCGTCCCCCTCGAACTCCCGGAAGGCGTCCGCGAGCTGACGAGCCGTCACGCCGTCCACGGCGTTGCGGGACTCCGGCCGGGACAGGACGACCGTGGTCACCGGGCCCTGCCGCTCGACCCGCACCGGGCTCATCCCGCCGCCTCGGCGGGCGACTTGGCGCGCGCCCGGGCCAGCACCCCGCCCAGGTCGGCGCCGGCCGGCAGGGTGCCGAAGGCGTGGCCCCACTCGCCGCCCAGCCGCGAGGCGCAGAAGGCGTCCGCGACCGCCGGGTCGCTGTGCCGGACGAGCAGCGAGCCCTGGAGGACCAGCGTCAGCCGCTCCGCGAGCGTACGGGCCAGCAGCTGGGCACGCTCCGGATCGGCCAGCTCCGGCAGCATCCCCTTCAGCCGCGCCACCGCCGCGTCCAGCCGCGGGTCCGCTCCTGCCGCGGCCTCCACCTCGGCGAAGTAGGCGTCCAGCGCGGCCGGTTCCCTGCCCAGCGCGCGCAGCACGTCCAGCGCCGCGACATTGCCCGAGCCCTCCCAGATGGAGAGCAGCGGGGCCTCCCGGTACAGCCGGGGCATCCCCGACTCCTCGACGTAGCCGTTGCCGCCGAGGCACTCCAGGGCCTCCGCCGCGTGCGTCGCGCCGCGCTTGCAGACCCAGTACTTGCCGGCCGCGAGCGCGAGGCGGCGCAGCGCGCCCTCGGCGGCGTCGCCCGCCTGCGCCCGGTCCACCGCCGCCGCCAGCCGCAGCCCCAGCGTCGTCGCCGCCTCCGACTCGATCGCCAGGTCCGCCAGCACCGACCGCATCAGCGGCTGGTCGGCCAGCTCGCGGCCGAAGGCGCGCCGGTGCGCGGTGTGGTGCAGCGCCTGCCGCAGCCCGGCCCGCATCCCGGCGGCCGAGCCGAGCACGCAGTCCAGCCGGGTCATATTGACCATCTCCACGATGGTCCGCACCCCGCGCCCCGGCTCGCCCACCGGCCAGGCCACCGCCTCGTCGTACTCGACCTCGGAGGAGGCGTTGGAGCGGTTGCCGAGCTTGTCCTTCAGGCGCATCAGATGGAAGCGGTTGCGGGTGCCGTCCGGCAGCACGCGGGGGAGGAGGAAGCAGGTCAGCCCCTCCTCCGTCTGCGCCAGGGTCAGGAACACATCGCTCATCGGGGCCGAGGTGAACCACTTGTGGCCGGTGATCCGGTACGTCCCGTCGGCCGCCCGCACCGCCCGCGTGGTGTTGGCCCGGACGTCCGAACCGCCCTGCTTCTCCGTCATCGACATGCCCGCGATCAGCCCGGCCTTGCCCAGCGGCGGCCGCAGCCCGAAGTCGTACGTACGGGACGCGAGCAGCGGTTCGTACTCGGCGGCCAGCTCGGGCGAGGCGCGCAGCGCCGGGACCGCCGCGTACGTCATCGAGATCGGGCAGCCGTGCCCCGGCTCGGCCTGCGACCACACATAGAACTTCGCGGCCCGCACGAGATGGCCGCCGGGGCGGTCCTCGGCCCACGGCGCGGCGTGCAGGCCCTGCTCCACCGCCACGGTCATCAGCTCGTGCCACGCCGGGTGGAACTCCACCTCGTCCACCCGGTGGCCGTACCGGTCGTGGGTGTGCAGCTTCGGCGGCTGCTCCTCCGCCATCCGCGCCAGCTCCTGCACCTCCGCCGAGCCGGCCAGCGCGCCCAGCACCTGCACCTCGCGCTCGGCCCACCCGGCGCCCTCCCGGTGCAGTGCGGCCAGCAGGGCCGGGTCGTCCGCCGCGCTGAACCCGGTGAGCGGCGGCGCCTGATTCAGGACTTCATGGGTGTCCGTCATACGGGCGACATTACAGTTCTCGTACATGCGATGGAAGACTGTAAGGGTGCCTGTCATGCCTGCCACGGATTCACCTCTCGCCCTGCGGCCGCTCACCGCGCGCTCCGTCGTGCTCAGCACGCTCCTCGGGCACCACCCGCCGCGGCTGCCCGCGCGCGCCCTGGTCCGGGTCGGCGAGCTGTTCGGCATAGCCGAGGGGACCGTACGCGTCGCCCTCTCCCGCATGGTCGCGGCCGGTGACCTGCGGCAGCGCGACGGCGCTTATGGGCTGACCGCCCGGCTGCTGGAGCGCCAGGCCCGGCAGGACGAGAGCCGCGCGCCGCGCACCGTGCCCTGGGCGGGCGACTGGGAGATCGCCCTGGTGGACGGCGCTGAACCACGTACCGCAGCGGACCGCACCGCGCTGCGGCAGGCCATGGCGGCACTCCGGCTCGGTGAGCTGCGCGAGGGCAGCTGGCTGCGGCCCGCCAACCTCGACCGGCCGCGGCCCGGCGTGGCCACCGAGCAGTGCACCTGGCTGACCGGCACGCCCGACGGCGACCCCGCGGCGCTCGCCGGCCGGCTGTGGGACCTGGCCGGCTGGTCGGCGCAGGCCCGCGCCTTGCTCGCGGCGCTCGGCCGGGCCGCCACCCCCGCCGACCGCTTCACCGTCTCCGCCGCGATCCTCCGCCACCTGCTCGCCGATCCCCTCCTCCCGGACGCGCTGCTCCCCGCGGACTGGCCGGGGCGTGAACTCCGCGCCCGGTACGGCGAGTTCGAGGCGGAGCTGAGTGAGCTGCTGCGCCGCCACGCGGAGGGGTGAGAGAGCGCGGGCGGGCTCGAAAGCCCGCCCGCGCTCGCCGCTCACGGCCCCGGTGTCAGCCCGTCCGTACCGAACGTGAAGTCCAGGAACAGGGCGGCGGACAGCACCGCGTGGCTGCCGCGCGGGGTGAGCAGCGGGTCGCGCATGTGCAGGTGCAGGCGGTCCAGGGCCTCCTGGCCCGCCGGGCAGCCGTAGCCGCCGGCCCGCACCACGTCCCGGGCGTCCATCTGCACCGACAGCAGCGCCGCAGGACCGCCCTCGTGCAGCAGGGCGGTGTCGTCGAGCGTCGCCATCAGCGTGAGCAGCGCGTCCATCCGCGCGGTGATCTCGGGCCTGCCGTGCGCCCGGGACTCGCGCAGCGCGGGCAGCGCCACTCGCCGTACGTGCGGGAAACCGGACCCGGCCTGGCCGGTCGCGCCCGGCACGTGGAAGTGCAGCCGGGCCCGGCCGCCCGGTGTCGCGAGGGGCTTGGGCGTGCCGTCGTACGGCATCCGGGCCAGCGTCGCGGCCGCCGCGCAGGCGGTGTATCCCGAGCGGCAGCCGGTGGCGGCGGCGCCCGCGACGAGCAGGCCGACGGCCCACAGCTCGCCCCGGTGCCCGGCGGCCTCCTCCGGGAGCCGCTCGCCGAGCCGGCCGAGCTCGGCGCGCAGGTGGCGGTCGAGGCGGCGGCCGTCGGCGGTCTCCGCCACCGCGGCGAAGACGGGGCGGAGCGCCGGTATGGAGCGGAGTTCGGCGGCGGGGTCGCCCGAGTCGTGCGGCGTGCCCGCGTCGGGGATCCGCGGCAGCCGGGCGCGTGCCATGCACGCGGCCACCGCGAGATCCGCGAGGAGGTGCGGGGTGACCGGGGGAGCGAGGCGGGCGGGCGAGGTCGGCGCGGGCCTGAGCATCGTCGGTGCCTTCCGTCGTACGGATCGGTCGGTTGCGGGGCGCTGAACGCGTCCCGAGCCTGTGATGCCGCCCACGGCGACCCGGTACGCGGGACTTCCGTCCCGTATGTCCGGCCCGTAGGTCCCCCTTTCGCGACGGCCGCCGACGTCTCCCCGTACGCGCGAGGTATGCGCGATCTTGTGCGATCGCACTATCCAGCTCGCATCTGCTAAGCCCAATCCACAGTCTTCCTTGCAGGTGAGAGGCCATCTGCCATAACGTGCCGCACATGCAGTCCTACACGATCGGCCAGGCGGCACGGCTGCTCGGCGTCAGCGCCGACACGGCGCGCCGCTGGGCGGACGCCGGCAAGGTCCCCACCCACCGGGACGAGGCAGGGCGCCGGCTGATCGACGGCCGTGACCTGGCCGCGTTCTCCACCGAGCTCGCCAAGAGCGGCTCCGGCGAGGACGAGCCCGCCGCCACTTCCGTCCGCAACGCCTTCCCCGGCATCGTCACCGCGATCAAGCTCGGCGACGTCGCGGCCCAGGTGGAGATCCAGGCGGGCCCGCACCGCCTGGTCTCGCTGCTGACCCGGGAAGCGGTGGAAGAGCTGGGACTGGAGGTCGGCATGCGGGCCACCGCGCGCGTGAAGTCGACCAACGTCCACATCGACCGGGTCTGAGCCCAAGGAGTCCACCCCATGCCCCGCCCCCGTACGACCGGCCGCCGCCGCACCGCCGCCGCCACCGCGCTCTGTGCCGCCCTGATCGTGCCCCTCGCCGCGGGCTGCGGCGGAGGGGCCGGCGACGAGGCGTCGTCCGGCGGCGGCGAGAAGACCACGATCAAGGTGCTGGCCGCCGCCTCGCTCACCGACGTCTTCAAGAAGGCCGGTGCCGCGTACGAGAAGGCCCACCCCGACACCATCGTGAAGTTCTCCTACGCCGGCTCGCAGCAGCTCGCCGCCCAGGTCGAGCAGGACTTCCCGGCCGACGCGCTGGTCACCGCCGACACCAAGACCATGGACGGCCTCAAGGGGAAGACCGGCACCCCGGTCACCATCGCCCACAACCGCCTGGTCATCGCCACCGGCGAGGGCAACCCCGAGAAGGTGAAGGACCTGAAGTCCCTCACCGACAGCGGGCTCAAGGTCGTGCTCGCCGCGCCCGCCGTGCCGGTCGGCCGCTACAGCCAGCAGGTACTGGACAAGCAGCACCTCAAGGTGAAGCCGGTCTCGCAGGAGCAGGACGTGCGCGGCGTACTCAGCAAGGTGGAGCTCGGCGAGGCCGACGCGGGCATCGTCTACGCCACCGACGCGGAGACCGCCCCCGGCAAGGTCGACGCCGTATCGATCCCCGACGACCAGAACGCCGTCGCCGCCTACCCGGCCGCCACCCTCAAGGTCTCCGAACACAAGAAGCAGGCCGACTCGTTCGTCACGTGGCTGCGGTCGGCGAAGGCGCAGCAGATCCTGCGCGACGCCGGATTCCAGAAGCCGTGAAGCCACCGCTGCGCCGGGCACCACGGCGGCGGGCCCCGCTCGCCCTGGCGGTGCCCGCCGTGCTGGCCGTGGCGTTCCTGTTCGTCCCGCTGGCCGGCATCCTCGCCCGTACCACCTGGTCGGACCTGGGGCAGCACCTGACCTCGCCCGGCGTCACCGACGCGATCCGGCTCTCGTTCGTCGTCGCGTGCTGGGCGCTGGGGCTCTCGCTGCTGCTCGGCGTGCCGCTCGCCTGGCTGCTGGCCCGGGTGGACTTCCCCGGCAAGGCGCTGGTCCGCTCGCTCGTCCTGCTGCCGATGGTGCTGCCGCCGACCGTGGGCGGCGTCGCGCTGCTGCTCGGCTTCGGGCGGCGGGGGCTGCTGGGCGGGGTACTGGAGGACTGGTTCGGGATCCAGCTGCCGTTCCACACCTCCGGCGCGGTGGTCGCCGCGACGTTCGTGTCGATGCCCTTCCTGGTGATCAGCCTGGAGGGCGCACTGGCCGGGCTGCACGCACGGTACGAGGAGACCGCGGCCTCCCTGGGCGCGGGTCCCTTCCGCGTCTTCTGCACCGTCACGCTGCCCATGGTCGCCCCCGGACTGGCCGCCGGCGCCGCGCTCACCTGGGCCCGCGCGCTGGGCGAGTTCGGCGCCACGATCACCTTCGCGGGCAACCTCCCCGGCGTCACCCAGACCCTGCCGCTCCAGGTCTATCTGCTCCTCCAGGACAGCCCGGAGGCCGCGACCTCGGTCTCGCTGCTGCTCCTGGCCGTCGCGATGGCCGTACTGGTCGCGCTGCGCGGGCGGTGGTCGGTGGGCGCCACGGCGAAGGCGCCTGCGGCGGCCGGTACGGACGCGCCCCCGGCAGGCGCGTCCGCCGAGGCGCGTGAACATGGCGAGGCGCTTCCCGAGGAACCCCCGGCGGACGCCCCCGCCTGGCCGCTGCACGCCGACGTCACCGGCTTCACCCGCCTCACCCTCGACGCCGGGCCCGGCACCACCATCGCCGTCGTCGGCCCCAACGGCGCGGGCAAGACCACCCTGCTGCGCGCGCTCCTCGGGCTCACCCCGCGCGCCCACGCCGCGCTGGCCCTCGGGGCCGACGACGTCACCGCCCTGCCGCCGCACCGCCGCGGCGTCGCCTGGGTCCCGCAGGACGGCGCGCTGTTCCCGCACCTCACCGCCCTCGGCAACACCGCTTACGGGCTGCGCGCCCGTGGCGTACCCCGTGCGGAGGCCCGCCGCAGCGCCCAGCAGTGGCTGGACCGGCTCGGCGTCGGCCACCTCGCGCACCGCCGTCCGGCCGGCCTGTCCGGGGGGCAGGCCGGCCGGGTCGCACTGGCCAGGGCGCTGGCGGCCGGGCCCCGGCTGCTCCTCCTGGACGAGCCGCTCGCCGCCCTCGACCAGACCACCCGCGCGCACGTCCGGCACACCCTGCGGCGGCACCTCGCCGGCTTCCGCGGCGTCTGCCTCCTGGTCACCCACGACCCGGTCGAGGCGGTCTCGCTGGCCGACCGGGTACTGGTACTGCAGGACGGCCGCACCCTTCAGGACGCCGCGCCCGCCGAGGTGTCCCGGCACCCCCGCTCGCCCTGGGTGGCCCGGATGCTCGGGCGCAACGCCTGGCCCGGCACGGCCACTTCCGACGGCCTCGCCCTCGCGGACCGCCCCGGCCGGCTCACCGCGGCCGAGCCGCTGGAGAAGGGCACCGAAGCGCTCGCGATCGTCGGCCCCGAGGCGGTGTCCGTGCACCGCACCCGCCCCGGCGGCAGCCCGCGCAACGTCTGGCCCGGCCGGGTCCGCGAACTCACCGCGGCCGGCAGCCGGCTGCGCGTCCTCGTCGGCTCGCCCGAAGTCCCCGACCTCGTCGCCGAGATCACCCACCAGGCCGCCGCCGAACTGGACCTCCGCGACGGCACGGACGTCTGGATCAGCGTGAAGGCCACGGAGGTCACACTCGTACCGGTGTGACGGACCGTCATGTCCGACGGCGCTTCGGACGGCGTTTGGACCGGACGGCAGGGGAAACCCGCGAGGGGGCCCCTTGGGCCCGTCCGGAGCCCGGTCCACGAAGTGGAGGTCGGTCCACCATGACCAGCAGCAACGAATCCGGTGAGGTCACCGGCACCAAGGACAAGAACTACAACCTGCTCTGGTTCACCGAGACGTGTCTGAACAACGCTCTGCGGATGGAGACGTACATCCAGGACGCGGAACGCGCGAAGGACAGCGAGCTGGCTGAACTGTTCCGCAAGGCCCAGGCCGACAGCCGCAAGGGCGCCGAACTGGGCAAGCAACTCCTGGGCAGCCGGCTCGGCGGCTGAGGGCCAGGGGCGTCGGGTGGTTCTCCGCGGAGAGCCACCCGACACCCACGCTTACAGCGGCAGTACGCACACCGGCATCGGCGCCTCGAACGGCTCGCCGGTCGGCCGTAGTTCGCCCGAGCGCGGGTCGACGCGGAAGGACGTGACCGTGTTCGAGCGCTGGTTTCCCGCGAACAGCAGCCGGTGGTCCGGCGAGAAGGCAATGTGGCGGGGGAAGTCGCCGCCGACCGGCACGGTGTCCAGCAGCCGCAGCCGGGCGCCGCTGTCCTCGACGGCGTACCGGGTCAGGCTGTTGTGGCCGCGGTTGGCCAGATAGGCGAACCGGCCGTCGGGGGTGACCAGGAACTGCGCCGGGTAGCTGGTGCCCGGGCCGGTCCCGGTGGACTGTGGGGCCCCGGGCGTGAGCCGGCCGGTGGCGGCGTCGTACGCGCAGACCACCGCCGTGTTGTCGAGCTCGTTCGCGAGGTAGGCGTGGCGGCCACCGGGGTGGAAGGTGAGGTGGCGCGGGCCGGCGCCGGGCCGCAGCGCCGCGGCGGACACCTGTCTCAGCGTCCCCGCGAGCGGGTCCAGCCGGTAGCTGTAGACGGTGTCGTTGCCCAGGTCGACGGCGAGCACATGGCCGCCGTCGGGGCTGGTGACGATCTGGTGCGCGTGCGGCCCGTCCTGGCCAGGGCCCGGCGGCGGCGCCGAGTGCGTCACGAGGTCGGTGCGCTCGCCGAGCGCGCCCGTCGCCGTATCGATGGGATGCACGGCGACGCTGCCGGAGAGGTAGTTGGCGCTCAGCAGCCAGCGGCCGCTGGGATGGACGGACAGGTGGCAGGGGCCCGCGCCGCCGGTGGAGCGGCTGCCCAGCACGCGGTGCGCGCCGTCGGCGGCGAGCGCGATCGCGGTGACCGCGCCGTCCGCGTTCTCATCGACGGCGTACAGGGTCCGGCGGTCGGGGGAGAGGGCCAGGTAGGAGGGGTCGGCGACGCCGGTGAGCACGCCGGTGCCGGTGATCCGGCCGGTCACCGGGTGGTACCTGCCCAGCCCCACGCCGCTGCCGCCGCCCGGCTGCGAGGTGTACGTGCCGAGGAACACCGGCCGGGACGCGGCGGCCGGTGCGGCGGTCGCTGTCTCCTGGCTGAGTGCGGCCGTCGCCCCCGCCGCCAGCGCACCGAGGAAGCCGCGGCGGCGGAGCCGCCCCGCGGGCCCGTTCTCCGGCTCCGGCGTGCGGTCGTTCACGTCCGGCGTGCGGTCACTCATGGAACACCTCGGGATTCTCATGATCGGGGAGCGCGGGACGGCAGCCAGAGTGGTCCATACCACCGGCGCTGACAAGACCCCCGACACCGCCCGGTCCAGGGCGGTTCGTTTGCCCGCTTCGCCGGGAAGCGTACGATCTTCCGTAGAGGGCTACCCGTGTCCGCAGGCGAGTGCACGCAAGCGAGAGAGCGGAAGAGAGTCCGATGACCTTCGAAGAATCGGTGTCCGTACCGGCCGGCGGCGTCGCTCTGACGGGTGACCTGCGCGTGCCCGAACCGGCCCACGGGGTGGTCGTCTTCGCGCACGGCAGCGGAAGTTCCCGGCACAGCCCGCGCAACCGCGGGGTCGCCGCCTATCTGGAAGCGTCAGGGCTGGCCACCCTGCTGATGGACCTGCTGACGGAAGAGGAGGACCGGGTCGACGAAGTGACCCGCGAGCACCGCTTCGACATCCCCCTGCTCGGCGAGCGGGTGGTCGCGGCGGTCGACTGGCTCGGCACCCACCCGGCCACGGAACGGCTGCGGCCGCACCTCTTCGGCGCCAGTACCGGATCGGCCGCAGCCCTGGTGGCCGCCGCTGCCCGCCCCGAACGGGTGGCCTCCGTCGTCTCCCGCGGCGGGCGCCCCGACCTCGCGGGCGACGCGCTGAAGCAGGTACGCGCCCCCGTCCTGCTGATCGTGGGCGGCCACGACGAACCCGTACTGGACCTGAACCGGCAGGCCGCCGCCGAGCTGTCGGCACCGAGCCACACCCACGTGGTTCCCGGCGCCACCCACCTCTTCCCCGAATCCGGCGCCCTGGACCAGGTCGCCATCGCGGCCCGGGACTGGTTCCTGGCGCCCGGAGAGCCGCCGCACGGGGAGGAGGCCCTCCGGTGAGCGCCGCGGCCGGCTCCGCGGACCTCGCGGAGATCACCGCCCGCGCCCGGCCGCTGACCGGCCCCGAGTCACTGGACCCGCTGCTGGAGCGGATCGGCGACGCGCGGTACGTCCTGGTGGGCGAGGCCTCGCACGGTACGGCCGAGTTCTACCACTGGCGCGCCGAGCTGACCCGCCGCCTGATCACCGAGAAGGGGTTCTCCTTCGTCGCCGTGGAGGGCGACTGGCCGGACTGCCAGGACGTGCACTGCTCGGTCACCGGGGCGCCCGGCGCGCCCGCCGACCCGGCCGACGCGCTGGCGGCCTTCCGCCGCTGGCCCACCTGGATGTGGGCCAACACCGACGTGGCCCGGTTAGCCCGCTGGCTGCGCGCCCACAACGACGCGCTGTCCCCGGACCGGCGCGTCGGCTTCTACGGACTGGACGTCTACAGCCTGTGGGAGTCCCTGGACGCCGTACTCGGCCACCTGCGGGAGCACGACCCCGGGCAGGTGGAACAGGCACTGGAGGCGTACCGCTGCTTCGAGCCGTACGCCGAGGACCCGCAGAGCTACGCGCTGGCCACGCGCCTGGTGCCCAGCGGCTGCGAGCCCGAGGTGATCCGGCTGCTGGTCGCGGTCCGCGAACGGGCACAGCGCATCAGGGCCGCCGACGGGAGCCTGGCCGACCTCGCGGCGCGGCAGAACGCGGAGGTACTGGCCGGGGCCGAACGGTACTACCGGGCGATGGTGCGCGGCGGACCCGACTCCTGGAACGTGCGCGACCACCACATGGCGGACACCCTCGACCGGCTGACGGCCCATCACGGCCCGGCCGCCAAGGCGGTGGTGTGGGAGCACAACACGCACGTCGGGGACGCCCGCGCCACCGACATGGCCGAGGCGGGGCTGGTCAACGTCGGGCAACTGGTCCGCGAGCGGCACGCCGCCGACGGCGTGGTCCTCGTCGGATTCGGGTCGTACGAGGGCACGGTGACGGCGGGGGAGAGCTGGGGCGCCCCGCCGCAGACCATGACCGTCCCCGCGGCCCGGCCGGGCAGTACGGAGGAACTGCTGCACCGGGCGCTGCCCGGCGGCGCGGCGCTCTTCCTGCTGACCCCGTCGCCCGGCACGTCCGGCGACCGCCCTGCGGGCCCCGGCCACTGGACGCGGATGCCGCGCGACCACCGGGCCATCGGCGTGGTCTACCGCCCGGAGCGCGAGAAGTGGGGCAACTACGTCCCGACCGTGCTCGACGAGCGGTACGACGCGTTCCTCTTCCTGGACGCCACCCGGGCGCTCACCCCGCTGCCCCGGCAGCACCCGGCCGACACGGGCGAGGAGGAGACCTGGCCCACCGGCCAATGACCGCGACCGTCCCTTGTTGCCCACCTCCCCGACCGCCTTTGTCGCCCCTTCGTCGCCAAGGAGACAGCACATGCGCTTCACGGACCGAAGAGACGCCGGCCGGCAGCTCTCGCAGCGGCTGCGCCGGCACCTCACGGCGGACCGGCCCGCCGCGCCGGACACGCCCGATGCGCCGGACGGGCCCCTCGTACTGGCCCTGCCGCGCGGCGGGGTGCCCGTCGCCGCAGAGATCGCGCGCGAGCTGGGCGCGCCGCTGGACGTCTTCATCGCCCGCAAGATCGGCGCCCCGGGCCAGCCCGAACTGGCCATCGGCGCCCTCGCCGGCGAGGACCCGCCGGTCTTCGACCGCCGCGCCCTGCAGTTCCTCGGCCTGGCCGAGGACGAGCTGGCCGCCGACGTCGCCCGCGAGCGGACCGAACTGCACCGCCGCGAGGACCTCTACCGCGGCAAGCGCGCCGAGTCCGTCCTCACCGGCCGCACGGTGATCCTCGTCGACGACGGCCTGGCCACCGGCATGACGGCCAGGGCCGCCCTGCGCAACCTGCGCCGCCGCGGCCCCGCCCGCGTCGTCCTCGCCGTACCGGTCGCCTCCCCGACCACCGCCGCCGCGCTCGCCGAGGAGGCCGACGACCTCGTCTGCCTGAGCAGGCCGCCGGACTTCCGGTCGGTCGGTGAGTGGTACGACGACTTCACCCAGGTCTCCGACGAGCGCGTCATCGAAGCGCTGCGGGCGGCCACATGAGGTCGGCGCGTGCGTTGTTGAGGTAGTGGGCGCCGATGTCGCGGAGCCGGTGGGCCGGGGAGCTGCGGGCGGTGAGGGCCCGGGCGTTGCGCCAGAAGCGGTCGAAGCCGGGGTCGGTCGCGGGGGAGGGGGCCTGGGTCCCGGCGGTGAGTTCGAGGACGCGCGTGGTGATGCGCAGCGCCGACTCCGTGGCGACGGCCTCGGCGGCGGCGACGAGGAAGGCGATCTCGGCGCGTTCGTCGGGGCCGAGCCCGGGGCCCGCCAGGAGGCCCTGCGCCATCGCGTCCGTCGCGCGGTCGACGACGGACGACGCGCTGTGCGCCGAGGTCGCCAGCTCGCCGTAGGCGAGGAGCAGATAGGGGTCCTCGCCGGGCGCCGTCGCGTACTCGCCGCTGCCGGTGTCGGTGAACGGATGGACGCCCGGCGCCACCCGGCTGATGTCCCGCGCCTCGGCCAGGGCGCCCTCGGCGTTGCCCAGCCCGACGTGGAGCAGGATCAGGCGGAGCGCGAGCGGGGCGAGCGCGGTGTAGGGGGAGACGGTGTACTCGTCGCCCGGGACGGTGCCGAGCACCTGCGCGGCCGCCACCGGCACGTCCTCGCAGCCCACGGTGGCCGCCCCGGTGAGCCGCTGGCCCAGCCGCCCTTCGGGAGCCTCCGGGTACAGGGTGGTGAACGCCGGGTCCACGACCACGATCACCGTCTCGCCGCTGTCGACGTGCGCGGCGGACAGGAGGAGCCGGTCGGCGACGCCCGCGCCCGCGGCGAGGGCGCGCTGCCCGTTCAGTACGTACTTCCGTCCGGCCTTCTTCCCGACGGGCGTGAGCAGCAGCCCGGCCCCGGCCGGCGTGCCGGGCGGCTCGGTGCTGCCGGCCCAGAGCCACTGCTCGCGCGCCGCCCGGGACTCGACGCGGGCCGCGTGCTCCGGCGCGCCGAAGAGCCGCGGGCCCCAGGACAACACGTAGTGGCGGGCGAGGAGTTCGGCGAGCGAACTGTCGGCCGCCGCGATCTCCCGTACGGCCGCGCAGGCGGTACGCCAGTCGGTGCCGCGCCCGCCGGGGCCCGGCGGCGCGAGGAAGCCCGGCAGGCCGGCCTCGCGCAGCCGGGAGACCTCTTCGGACGGCGGCTTGCCCGCCCGGTCGCGGGCGCTCGCGTCGACGGCGAGGTCGTCGGCGACCTCCCGGACGGCGCGCGGCCAGATCCCGTCGCCGTCCTGCTCCCCGTCGGCCGGCGGCGGCGCGACGGCACATCGGGCCGCTGAGTACGGAGCCATCGCGCGGGTCACCGGCCCGCCGTGCCGGCTTCGGCGGGACGGACGTCCGCCGCGTCCGCCGCGGGCCGCGGTGTGGTCGAGGCGGTGCGGCGGTGCTCCCTGAGCGAGTAGCCCACGGCGGCCGCCCACAGCGCGTAGACCAGGCCGTAGACCGTCCACTGGACGGCGTCACCGGCGGCGAGCCAGTCGCTCCGCAGCAGCGTGCGGATATTGGTGAGCACGATGAGACCGCCGACCGCCGAGCCGAGGATGCGCGGCGGTACGTGGCGCACCAGCCAGGCGGCGATCGGCGCGGCGACGAGCCCGCCGGCCAGCAGGGCCAGCGCCCAGAGCCAGTTGACGCCTTCGGAGCCGAGGCCGACGAGGAAGCCGAGGCTGGCCGCGACCGCCACCAGGAACTCGCTGGTGTCGATGGAGCCGATGACCTTGCGCGGTTCGAGGCGCCCGCTGGCCAGGATCGCCGGCGTGCCGACCGGCCCCCAGCCGCCGCCCCCGGTGGCGTCCAGGAACCCGGCGACCAGCCCGAGTGGGGACAGGAAACGCTTGCGCAGCGGCTTGCCGAGATTGCCGGTGGGCAGCCCGGAGAAGGTGAACCTGGTCAGCACGTACAGGCCGAGCCCCAGCAGGACGAGGGCCATCACCGGCTCCGCGAGCTCGGTGGAGAGGGCGGAGAGGAAGGTCGCGCCCGCGAAGGCGCCGACGGCCCCGGGGATGCCGATCTTCAGTACGACGCGCCAGTCGACGTTGCCGAAGCGCCAGTGTGCCGCGCCCGAGGCGAGGGTGGTGCCGATCTCGGCGAGGTGGACGGTGGCGGACGCGGCCGCGGGGTTGGTGCCCACGGCGAGCAGCAGGGTGGTGGAGGTGACGCCATAGGCCATGCCCAGGCTGCCGTCCACGAGTTGGGCCCCGAGCCCGGCCAAGGCCAACAGGATCAGCGTACGCACGGCTACCTCACAGCTTCCCTATGTTTCCCACTGGATTGGTAGGAATACTGGGCGCGAAAGGCCGTGACGACAAGGGCCTGTTCGGATGATGGACTAGCGCGTCTCGCTATACGAGAATCAGCAGGTGGGCGGGGGCCCTCAGGGATTCGTCCACGCCTCCGGCGCTTCGGTCAACCCGAGGACCTCCGGGGGCAGTTGGGCAGAGGCGACATCGGCCAGTGAGACGCCGTCCAGGATCTGGCGGACGTTGGCGCGCAGCGCGACCCACAGCGGCAGCAGCGACTCGGCGGGCCCGGTGTAGGACAGCTCCGGCGGCCGGACGCCGCGCACCGACACCAGCGGCCCCTCCACCGCGCGGATGACCTCCGCGATGCTGATCTCCGCGGCCGGCCTGGCCAGCCGGTAACCGCCGTTGCCGCCGCGCTGGCTGCGGACCAGCCCGCTCCGCCGCATGTCGTTCAGGATGCCTTCGAGGAACTTGTGCGGGATCTCCTGGGCGGCGGCGATGGCCTCGGCCTTCAGCGGCCCGTCGTCGGTGGATGCGGCGAGCTGCAGCGCGGCCCGTACCGCGTAGTCCGCCCTGGCTGAGATGCGCATGGCCGCATTATCCCGCACGGCCGGGGGCGCGCCGGGCGGGGCGGCCGACGGTCCGGCGCCTGGGGCGGCCTACGATCATCCGGTGGCGAGCGACGACGGATACCTCTTCGACAACCAGCAGACCGAGGCAGGCCAGCGCTTCGACGCGCTGTCCGAGCTCTTCGACCCGGTCACCTTCCGGCACCTGGCGGCGGTGGGCGTGACCGAGGGCTGGCACTGCTGGGAGGTGGGGGCGGGGAGTCCCGGCGTCCCGGCCTGGCTGGCCGAGCGGGCCGGGCCCACCGGCCGCGTACTGGCCACCGACATCGACACGTCCTGGATGCCACCGGACGCCGCGTTCGAGGTCGCGCGCCACGACGTGGGGACGGAGGAACCGCCGGCCGGGCCGTTCGACCTGGTGCACGCGCGGCTGGTCCTCGTGCACGTACCCGAGCGCGCGGCCGCCCTCGAAGCGATGGTGCGCGCGCTGCGCCCTGGCGGCCTGCTCGTACTGGAGGACGCCGACCCGGCGCTGCAGCCGCTGAGCTGCCTGGACGAGTACGGGCCCGCACAGCGGCTGGCCAACCGCCTGCGGCGCGGCTCCCGCGAACTGCTCGCCCGGCGCGGCGCCGACCTGGCCTTCGGCCGTACCCTGCCGCGGCTGCTGCGCGAGTCGGGCCTCACCGAGGTCGCGGCCGACGCATACTTCCCCGTCACCTCACCGGCCTGCGCCACCCTGGAGGCCGCGACCGTACGGCAGCTCCGCGACCGCCTGACCGACGCCGGCCTCGCCACGGACGAGGAGATCGAGGCCCACCTGGCGAACATCGCCACCGGCGAACTCGACCTGACAATGGCACCCCTGATCTCGGCTTGGGGCCGCAAGCCGGTGGTGTGACGCCGGGTCACGCGTGATCGTCGAGGACCTCCCCGATGACCTGCCGGGCGATGGCCGCCATGACCGGATTCGTGACCCGGTAGTAGCTCAGCTCGGCTAGGGCGACCGACAGCGCCCAGCCGCGTCCCCGCGCCCAGGCCGCGTCGTCGGCCGCCACGGCGGTACGGAAGACGGCGCGCGCGTCGGCCGCCAGTAGATACCACGCCGCGATCAGGTCGACCGCCGCGTCGCCCAGCCCCAGGCACCCGAAGTCGATGACGGCGCTCAGCCGTCCGCCCTCGACCAGGACGTTCCCCGGCTGCAGATCCGCGTGGATCCACACCGCGGGCCCGGCCGGCGCGGGGGCCCGCAGCGCCTCCTCCCACGCGGCGGTCGCCGCGGCGGTGTCGATGACCCCACGCAGCGCCTCCACCGCATCGCGCGTCGCGGCGTCCCGCGCCGCCAGCGGCTCACTGCGGTACGAGGGCGGCCCACCGGCGGTGTCGATCCGGCGCAGCGCGCCGACGAACCCGGCCAGATCCTCGGCGAACAGGCCGGTATCAAGACCGAGTTGGGGTGCGCGACCGAGGGCCGGATTCCCGCCCGGGAGCCACCGGTAGACGGACCAGTGCCAGGGATATCCCTCGCCGGGCACGCCTTTGCCCAGCGGTACCGGAATGGCCACCGGCAGCCGCGGGGCGAGCCGCGGCAGCCACCGGTGTTCCTTCGCGACATCGTCGGCGGCACCCGCGACGCGCGGCAGCCGCACGACCATGTCCCCGCCGAGCCGGTACATGGCATTGGACGTACCCGCCGAATCCACCGGCTCGACGCCGAGCCCCGCCCAGTCCGGGAACTGTGCGCCGACCAGCCGGCGCACGAGCTCCCCGTCGATCGCGCACTCGCCGGCCCGCATCCTGCCTCCAGCCATCCCTCAGTCCTCGACCACGAGGGCGATCTTCCCCCGGACGTGCCGGGTCTCGACCGCGCGGTGGGCGTCCGCGGCCTCCGCGAGCGGGAACGTACGGGCGATCTCGACGTGCAGCCCACCCTCGGCGTAAAGATCGACGAGCTGCTGCAACCGTCCAGCGGAACGCTGCGAGAACAGCCCGAGGATGCCCAGCTCCTCGACGCGCTCGAAAGCGACGAGCGTGCCGATCCGCTCGCGGTCCCCGACCAGCTCCACCGAGACGTCGACCGCATCGCCGCCGGCTCCGTCCAGGGCGGCGGTGACCCCCTGCGGTGCCGACTCCCGTACCCGGTCCGCCAGGCCCGCACCGTACGCCACCGGTATCGCCCCGAGGGACCGCAGGTAGTCGTGGTTGCGCGGCCCCGCGGTGCCGATGACGGTGGCGCCGTAACGCTTCGCGAGCTGGACGGCGATCGTGCCCACGCCCCCGGCCGCCGCATGGACCAGCAGCGTGTCACCGGCACCCACCTTCAGCCTCTCCAGCGCGGTGTGCGCGGTCTGCCCGGAAGCGGAGAGCGACCCGGCGACCGGCCAGGGCATCGACGCGGGCTTCGCCACGATCTGCTCGACGGGAACGACCACGTACTCGGCGTGGCCCGCCAGCATGGCCCACCCCAGCACCGCACTCCCCACCGGGAACCGCTCCGCGCCCTCGCCGGCCTGATCGACGACGCCCGCGAACTCATTGCCGATCTTCTGCGGAAAGGCCAGGGCCTGGCCCGGAGGAGTCCATCCGCCGCGCACCGCGCAGTCGGCGGCCTGCACGCCGGCGGCCTTCACCCGCACCCGGACCTGCCCCGCGCCGGCCGTCGGCGTCTCCACGTCGAGCAATTCGACGACCTCGGGCCCACCGAAGGAATTGATCGCTGCTGCCTTCACGACATACCTCTCCCGTCACACGGGGAACACCGCACCCGGTGATGCGGCCCGCTCATCCTCCTGACTCAACCGCACTTGAGGTCAACCGCTTTATGGGCTCCGCTCACCGGGCCGACCCCTAGGGGACACCCCGTACATCTCCAAGATGATCGGCCGGTCGTCCGTACATCCCCCGATGGAGGGCGATCACCGCAGGTGGAGGGACGTGTGCGGGGGTTTCCGGCGCATAGCGTCGTGGGCGGACCACGGACATGACCAGGAGGCTCGCGATGTACGGGAAGGCATTCGCTCCGGAGTATCAGGGGGAGCTGGGGGCGGAGTTGAGTGTGAACTCCTCGTACGAGGACGTGCTGGCCGCGGCGCGGAGAGCGCGGGGCGCCGCCGGGACGCCGGGGGACGCCGCGCGGGCCGCGCTCGCGGAGGCGGAGGCCGGGCGGCGGCTCGGGCGGGTGGCGGAGGCGGGGGACGCCTGGCGGGCCAGTTACCGCAGTGCGCGGACCGCGCAGGACGCCGGCGGCATGGCCTGGGCGCTGTGGAGCGGGGGCACCCTCGCCCGTCAATGCGGGCGGCTCGCGCTCGCCCGGCGGCTGCTCGCGGCGGCCGTCGAGCTCGCCGACCACGGCGGCGACCGCCTCGCCCATGGGTACGCGCTGGCCGGGCTCGCCGAGACCGGCCGGATACAGGGCGACTACGAGGCCGTCGCCGAGCTGCACGAAGAGCTGCTGGCGCAGGCCAGGGCGCACGGCGAGGCCCGCCACATGGTGTGGGCGATGTCCGGGATCGCGCAGATGCACCGCAACACGGGGGAGTACGGGAAGGCGCTGGAGCTGTTCGAGGAGTCGGCGCGGATCGCGGAGGGCGCCGAGGACGTACGGGGGCTCGCGTGGTCGCTGCGGGGCGTGGCCGACGTGCGGTCCGTGCTGGGGGCGACGGAGGAGGCGTTGCGGCTGCTCAGTAAGGGGGAGACGCTGTGCCGGGAGCTGGATCTCGCCGGGGCGCTGGCGTACAACCGCAAGATGCGGGGGAACGTGCTGTACCGGGCGGGGCGGTACGAAGAGGCCGCTGCCGTCTATCGCGGCGCGCTGGAGCAGTTCCGGTCCATGTCCGAGCCGCGCGGCAGCGCGCTCGCGCGGCTGGGGCTGGTGAAGTCCCGGGCGCGGACGGGATGGCCGTACGACGAGGTGCTCGCCGAGCTGGACGATGTCGAGCGCGAGGTCACCCGGATCGGGCTGCGGCACGCCCGCGACATGGTCAGGGCCTTCCGCGCAGAGCTGTCGGCGGGAAGAACTGCCGTACCGGCTCCCGGTGCCACCACGCGCCGGTCTCCCGCAGTTCCCGCCAGGTCGTGAAGCGGTAGCGGTAGAACATCGCCCGTACGTGCCGGGGCGGCGCGTCAGGGAAGGGGTTGCGGCGGAGCAGCCGCAGGGTGTCGCGGTCGTTCTCGAGGAGCCGTTCCAGGAACGGGCCGAACCAGCGGCCCGCGTAGCCCGGCGACAGCGCCGCGAACCACATCAGCCAGTCGAGGCGGAGGTGGTACGGCGCGAAGGGCCGCGGCATCCGGCGTACGTCGCCGGGCTTCCCCTTGAAGTCGTACTCCCGCCACTCCGTGTCCTCGGTGATCACCTCGTCGGCGGTGCCCTCGATGACGACCTCGTGCCGGACGCGGGTGATGGAGCCGAACGCCCCGTACGCGTTGACCAGGTGCAGCGGCTCGAAGGAGGTGTTCATCCGCTGCTGCCGGGAGATCAGGTTCAGCGCCGGGCGGTAGCTGAGGTACAGGACCCCCGCGGTCATGGCGATGACCAGGATCTCGTACCAGAGCGGGGGCGGGGCGAGGTCCGCCGGCGGGCCGACGAGGTCGCCGAGGCCGACCGCCGAGGCGTCGACGACGGACACCGCGATCACGATCGTCGCCCAGTTCAGCCAGGCGAAATTGCCCGAGAGCACCAGCCACAGCTGGGTGGCGATCATCGCCAGCGCCGCCCAGGTGGCGATCGGCTGCGGGGTGAAGAGGAGGACGGGCGCGAGGAGCTGCGCCACGTGGTTGGCGGCCGTCTCGACGCGGTGCAGCGGCCGCGGCAGGTGGTGGAAGAACCAGCTCAGCGGGCCCGGCATGGGCTGCGTCTCGTGGTGGTAGTACAGACAGGTCAGGTCGCGCCAGCACGGGTCGCCGCGCATCTTGATCAGCCCCGCGCCGAACTCCAGCCGGAAGAGCAGCCAGCGCAGCAGCCACAGGACGAGGACGGGCGGCGCGGTGCGCGCGTTGCCGAGGAAGACCGCGAGCGCGCCCGTTTCGAGGAGCAGCGTCTCCCAGCCGAAGCCGTACCAGGTCTGACCCACGTTGACGATCGAGAGGTACATCGCCCACAGCGCGGCCCACCACACCATCGACGCCCACAGCGGCACGGCGTCAGCCGCGCCCGCCAGCACGGCCGCCGCCAGCAGCGCCCCCGCCCACGCCCAGCCCGCGAAGAAGCGGTCCGAGAAGCGCCAGTGGAAGACCGACGGCGCCACCCGGAAGGGCACGCGACGCACGAAGTCCGGTACCGGGGTCATGCCGCGCTCCCCGATCAGCGCCCTGAACTGCAGCGCCGCCGACACGAACGCGATCACGTACAGCGCGGCCAGGGCCCGCTGGAAGACCAGCCGGCCCAGCCAGTACTCGGGCGCCGGGAACCACTCCACACGCCTATCCGTACCACCGCGGCCCGCCGCCGGAGTGGCTGAAACGGGCCGTACGGGGGCAGTTTCTCCGTCCTGTAACCCTATCGACGGTAATTACCGCGCAGCGGGGAACCCATGTCGTTAGGCTGGGGGGCGACGGAAGACCTATCTGGGAGATGCCGACATCCTCGGCCCGTCGCGGGATGCGCCACGACCATGGCCGAAGTCCCGGTTGTGCACACGGCGCCACCGCGTCAAGTACCTCATCCCTTTGGCTAAGGAGTGCGTGGTGGCAGCGGAACAGACGATCAGCAAGCAGCCCCGACCGAAGCAGGGCGAGCGCCAGGGGCGCATCCGGGAGGTGCGCAACCTCGAGGTCTGGAGCCGCTGCGCCCCGGTCCACCTGGCGGGCTGCGACGATGAATCCACGGCTGAGCAGCACATCTTCCGCGGCATCGACTGACGGGTACGGCCGGCCGGGTGATCCCGGCCGGCACGTTTCGACGCGTATTCTTCCCGGCCGTCGCCTACGGACGGCGGCCCAGCAGGCACAGCAGCCGGGTCTGGTCATCAGCGCCCGGCGGCGGCTCGACCGGCGGGGCGAAGAGCCCCGATTCGCTCAGCTCCTTGGCGTACGGCTCGACCTCGTGCAGCGCCGTGCTCACCAGCACTCCCGGCAGTTCCTCGGACGCGCCGACGGCCCGTGACAGGTCCCAGGCGTGCACGACCGCGTCCATGGTCATCTGACTGCAGTACGCGGCCGCGCCGCTGTCCCCGTACGACAGGTGGACCTGCCGGTCCAGTGCGCCGGGCTCGGTGAACGCCGCGACCGCGGCGACCGCCGCCCGGTCCCAGGTCGCGACCGGGTCCTCGCCCAGCACGTCGCCGCTGAATTCCTCGCCGACGTCCTCGATCGTGGCACCGTCCCGCACCAGCCGCGGCACCCACAGCTGCTCGGCGGTGAGGTGGTTCACCAGGTCGCGCACCGTCCAGTTCGTGCAGGGTGTCGCGGCGTCCCACTGGTCGTCGCCCACGGCGTGGACGCGGTCCCCGAACAGCTCGATGGCCTCGCCGTGCCGGCGCAGCATGTCGTTGGGCTTCATGCCTCCTCAGCATAGGAGCGGGCCCCCGCGACGGCCCCCCGACGCGCGCCCGCGTTACTCCCCTTCGCCTCACTGACGTGCCGTCAGCACTCTGGTCAACCTCCCGTGCGGTTGGTTGTATGTGCGCGAGCCGAAAATCATTGGAGGCTGCATGGATCTCGCGTCTGCACCCGCCGCCATCCGCTCCGCAGGCCACGAACGCCCCTACCCCGCCTTCCACGACCGCACCGCCCGCATCGCGACCGGGCTGCGCGCCCTCGGGATCGCGCCGGGTGACCGGATCGCGGTCGTGATGCGCAATGAACCGGCCTATCTCGAAATCACCACGGCCGCCGCCCAGGCGGGCATCTCGGCGGTCCCCGTCAACTGGCACTTCCGCCACGACGACCTGCGCCACGTCCTCACCGACAGCGGCAGCCGCGCCGCCTTCGTCCACACCGATATGCTGCCCGCCGTCACCGCCCACCTCCCCGCCGGCGTGCACGTCATCGAGGCGCCCGTGCCCGAAGGCGTCGCCGCTGCCTGCGGCTTCACGGCGCCACCGGTCAGCGGCGCGCACCCGGTACTGGACGACTGGCTGGCCGGCTTCGCGCCGCTGAACGACCCGGCCCCCGACCGCCCCTCCACGGTGATCTACAGCTCGGGCACGACGGGCCGCCCCAAGGGCGTGCTGCGCGACCCCGTACGCGCCGCCGACCTGCCCGACGCCGTGGCGAGCTTCCTCTCCTACTTCGCCGTGCGCCCCGGCGGCCGCACCATGATCCCGGCGCCGCTCTACCACGCATCGCCCAGCCAGCACGCCGTCCTCGCGGTCGCCTGCGGCCTGGACATCACGCTCATGCCGCGCTTCGACGCCGAGGAGTTCCTGCGGCTGATCGAGGCGCACCGTATCGAGCAGGTGCAGGTCGTCCCGACCATGCTGGTGCGCCTGCTGCGGCTGCCCAAGGAGGTCCGCGAGCGGTACGACCTCTCCTCCCTCACCTCGGTCGTGCACGCGGCCGCACCGTGTCCGCCGCACGTCAAGCACGCGATGATCGACTGGCTCGGGCCGATCCTGCGCGAGTACTACGGCGGCAGCGAGACCGGCGCCGTGACCTGGTGCGACAGCGAGCAGTGGCTGGCCCACCCAGGCACGGTCGGGCACGCCGAGGGCACCTGCGGGGTGGCCGTGCTCGGCCCGGACGGCCGGGTGCTGCCGCCCGGCGAGACCGGCACGATCTACCTCAGACCGGCCGACACCTGGCCGCGCTTCACCTACCTCGGCGACCCCGCCAAGCGCGTCGCGATGGAGTCGGCGGCGCTCCCCGGCTACGTCACCATCGGCGACGTCGGCCACCTCGACGAGGACGGCTACCTCTACCTCAGCGACCGCCTCAACGACATGGTCATCTCCGGCGGGGTCAACATCTACCCGGCCGAGATCGAGGGGTGCCTGCTGGCGCTGGACGGGGTGCGGGACGCCGCGGTGTTCGGCATCCCGGACGCGGAGTACGGCGAAGCGCTGGCCGCGCACATACAGGCCGACCCCGGCGCAGGGCTCACCGGTGAGGACGTCCGCGCCCATGTCGCGGCCCGGCTGGCCAAGTACAAGGTCCCCAAGGCCGTCGTCTTCGAGGAGACGCTGCCCCGCGACCCGTCCGGAAAGCTCTTCAAGCGGCAACTGCGCGAGCCGTACTGGGCAGGGCGCGGCACCAAGATCTGAGCGCTCCGCCTGCAATTCCCCTTCCGCCGACGGGAGTTGGCGTGCCATTCTTGCGCCGCATCGGTGAACGATGTTCACATACGTGACTTCCGTCGGCGGAAAGGGCGTACGCATGGCACACCTGGGGCACCTCGGACGATCAGTAGGCCGGCGCCGCGTTCTCGCCGCCGGCGCCGCGCTCGCCGCCGCACCGGCGCTCCCGGCCACCGCGGCGCGCGCGGCGACGGCCGTCGCCCCGGCCGGTGATCTCCCCTCCAGAGCGGAGATCACCGCCGTACTGCGCAGAGTCGCCGACCACTGGATCGGCGCGCACGCCGACCCCGGCGACAATCAGTGGGCCCGCGCCACGTTCTTCAGCGGCCTGATGGCCCTGTACGGGCTCACCCGCGACGCCCGCTACCTCACCTACGCGCGCGGCTGGGCCGAAGGCCACGACTACGCGCTGCACAACGGCGTCACCACCCGCCACGCCGACGACCACTGCGCCGGGCAGACCTATCTCGACCTGTACGAACTGGAGCCCGAGCAGGGGAAGATCGCGGCTCTTGAGGACTTCCTGCACCGCATGGTCTTCACCGACCGGCCGGAGAAGAACGACGACTGGTGGTGGGACGACGCGCTGCACATGGCCATGCCGCCGTTCGCCCGAATAGGCCGGCTGCGCGCCGAACCCGCCTACTGGGACAAGCTGTACGCGCTCTACACGCACACGAAGACGGCCGAGGGCGGCCCCGGGCTGTACGACCCGGAGACCGGCCTCTGGTACCGCGACAAGCGCTTCCTCCCCGGCGGCATCGCCTCCCCGGACGGCAGGCCCGTCCTGTGGTCGCGCGGCAACGGCTGGGTGGCCGGCGGCCACGTCAAGACGCTCAAGACCCTGCCCGCTGGCGCCCGGCACGTCCCGGAGTACCGCGCCACCCTGGTACGGGAACTGGCCGCGCTCCGCGCCGTCCAGCGCGCCGACGGGTTCTGGAATGTGAACCTCGCCGATCCCGCGCACCTCCCCGGCCCCGAGACCAGCGGTACGTCCTTCTTCCTGTACGCCACCGCCTACGCCCTCCGCGCCCGGCTCGTGCCGCGCACGCAGTACCTCCCGGTCGTGGCGCGCGCCTGGCAGGGCCTCGCCGGGACGGCCGTGCACGCCGACGGGTTCCTCGGCTACGTCCAGGGCGTCGGCGACCGCCCCGAGTCCAGCCAGCCCGTCGGCCCCGGCACGACCGCGGACTTCGGCGTGGGGGCCTTCCTGCACGCGGGCTGCGAGCTGGCCGGACTGGCCGGATAAGCCGGACCGGCCGATTACGCCGGGGCCTTGTCCGGGACGATCTGCAGCTTGCGGCCCGTGCCGCGCTTGAAGGTCTCCAGCGCCTCGGCGTACTCGTCCAGCGCGAACTGGTGGGTGATCATCGTCTCGGAGTCGATGACACCCTTGCCGAGCAGCTCCACGGCGCGGCCGTAGCTGTGCAGGATCGCCATCGAACCCACGATGCGGATCTCGTCGTTGTAGATCCGGAACGGCGAGAACTTCGCCAGCTCCTGGTCGGGGGCGCAGCCGAACTGCTGGAACGTGCCGCCCCTGATCGGCCGGGTCAGCCCGTCCTCGATGGCCTTGATGTTGCCGGTGCAGTCCGTGACGACCTCCCAGCCCAGCCGCCGTTCCAGGTCGTCCGCGCTGGTGGCGACGTGGTCGGCGCCGAGCTTCTTCGCCACCGTGAGGCGGTCCGCGTTGATGTCCACGACGGAGACGGAGCCCGCACCGGCGCGCTGGGCGACCTGCATGTAGAGCAGGCCCATGGTGCCCGCACCGTAGATCAGGAAGTTGTCGCCGAGCTTGGGGTCGACGATGTCGAAGCCGCGCACGATCGTCGACAGCGGCTCGATGAGCGGGGCGTGCCGCAGCTCCACGGTCTCCGGCAGCCGGTAACAGTTGCGGGCCGGTACCTTCACGTACTCGGCGGCGGCGCCGTCCACGGTGATGCCGATCGTGCCCCACTGCTCGCAGAGGTTGCCGCGGCCGATGGCACAGAAGTGGCAGGCGCCGCAGTAGATCGCCGGGTCGGCGGCGATCTTGTCGCCCTCGGCGAAGGACGTGACGTCCTCGCCCACCGCGACGATCTCGCCGGAGAACTCGTGCCCCGGGATCACCGGGTACTTGGTGGGCCCGAACTCGCCCGCCAGCATGTGCACATCGGTACCGCACAGCCCGGCGGCGGTGACCTTCACGACGACCTCGCCGTGGCCCGGCGTCGGGTCCGGCACGGTGGTCACGGAGAGCTTCTGCGGTTCCTCGATGACTACGGCGCGCATGGTGCTACCACCTTTCGAAGGAGGGATGGGGGAGCGGTGGTTCAGGCGGGGACGACGAGGTTGCGGGACTCGACCTGCTTGATCTTCTCCACCTTGGGCGCCGAACCGCCGCCCGCGAAGTCGGAGACCAGCCAGTGGTCCAGGCATACCAGCGCGGCGTGCACGCCGATGGTGCGGCTGCCGAAACAGGCGATCTGCGCGTCATTGGACTTGCGGGCCCGCTCGGCGCTGTAGCTGTCCGGGATCTGCGCGGCGCGGATGCCGGGCACCTTGTTGGCGGCGATGGCCATGCCGATGCCGGTGCCGCACACGAGGACGGCGCGCTCGTGCTCGCCGCGGGCGACGCTGCGCGCGACCCGTTCGGCCACGTCCGGGTAGTCCTCGTCAGGGGTCGCGCTGAGGTCGGTGACCGTGTGGCCGCGCTCCTCCAGGTGCGCGATCATCGCGTCCTTCATCGCGAAGGCGGCGTCGTCGCAGCCGATGGCGATGCGGTACGACTGCTCCGTCTGCGGGTCCTGCATGGTGGTCTCCTCCGGGTGGGTGCGGGGCGGCGGGTCAGGCGGGGGCGATCTCGTCGAGTACGCGGCGCAGGCCCTCGGTGTCGTGCGCGAGCCGGCCGAGGAACAGGCCGTCGACGGGGCCGGCGGAGAGCCGGGCGTAGGTACCGGGCCCGGCGGTGCCGCCGTAGATCAGGCGGCCGCGTACGTCGTGCGCGTCCAGGCACGCGCGGATCGCGGCGGCCACCGCGAGGACGTGATCGGCGGGCGCGGGGTCGGCGGCGCCGATGGCCCAGACCGGCTCGTACGCGATGACCACTTCACTGCCGGGCACGGCGCCCGAGAGCGCGGCCCGCACCTGCGTGAGGGTCTCCTCGACGGCCGCCCCGAGGTCGGCGCCGTCCCGCTCGCCCGCGCAGACGACGGGGACCAGCCCGGCGGCGGTGGCGGCGCGGGTCTTGGCGCGCACGGTCTCGTCGGTCTCGCCGAAGTGCGCGCGCCGCTCGGCGTGCCCCACCTCGACGTACGTGGCGCCGGCCTCGGCCAGCATCCCGGCGGAGACCTCGCCGGTCCACGGGCCGGACTCGGCCCAGTGCACGTCCTGTGCGCCGAAGGCCACGCCCGTACCGGCCAGCAGCTCGCGGGCGTCGGCGAGCGCCGGGAATGCGGGGAGGACGAAGAGGTCGACGGGCCGGGCGCCGAGCGCGGCGGTCTCCGCCAGCGCGGCGACGTCCGCGAGCCACTTCCGGGTCTCGGCGAGACCGAAGTACAGCTTCAGCGAGACGCCGATCACGGGGCGGCGGCGGTGAGAGATCACGTCGTTCATGATGCTTAAAACAAAACCATCTGTGAAGTTCACAAGTCAAGGCGTGAACTTCACGGGATCGGTGTTATGGAATAGCTGCGAGGCCATCGCGGTTGGCGGGTATAGTTCACGATTCAACTACTACTCGCGATGACCTACCGCAGGAACGTACGGAGGCGGGCACCATGCAGTTCGGGATCTTCACCGTCGGCGACGTCACCACCGACCCGACGACGGGCCGGACGCCGACCGAGCACGAGCGGATCAAGGCGATGCTGGCCATCGCGCTCAAGGCCGAGGAAGTGGGCCTGGACGTCTTCGCGACGGGCGAGCACCACAACCCGCCCTTCGTGCCGTCCTCGCCGACCACCATGCTCGGCTACATCGCGGCCCGCACGGAGAACCTGATCCTCTCCACGTCCACCACGCTGATCACCACCAACGACCCGGTGAAGATCGCCGAGGACTTCGCGATGCTCCAGCACATCGCCGACGGCCGGGTGGACGTCATGATGGGGCGCGGCAACACCGGCCCGGTCTACCCCTGGTTCGGCCAGGACATCCGCCAGGGCATCCCGCTCGCCATCGAGCACTACGCCCTGCTGCACAAGCTGTGGCGCGAGGACGTGGTCGACTGGGAGGGCAAGTTCCGCACCCCGCTGCAGGGCTTCACCTCGACGCCCCGCCCGCTGGACGGCGTACCGCCCTTCGTGTGGCACGGCTCGATCCGCAGCCCGGAGATCGCCGAACAGGCCGCGTACTACGGTGACGGCTTCTTCGCCAACAACATCTTCTGGCCCAAGCACCACTTCCAGCAGCTGATCCGGCTCTACCGGCACCGCTACGCGCAGTACGGGCACGGCACCCCCGAGCAGGCGATGGTCGGCCTCGGCGGCCAGGTGTTCATGCGGAAGAACTCCCAGGACGCGGTCCGCGAGTTCCGCCCGTACTTCGACAACGCGCCCGTCTACGGGCACGGGCCCTCCCTGGAGGAGTTCACCGAGCAGACACCGCTGACCGTCGGCAGCCCGCAGCAGGTCATCGAGAAGACCCTCGCCTTCCGCGAGTACTTCGGCGACTACCAGCGCCAGCTGTTCCTGATGGACCACGCGGGGCTGCCCCTGAAGACCGTCCTGGAGCAGCTCGACATGCTCGGCGAAGAGGTCGTCCCCGTGCTCCGCAAGGAGTTCGCCAAGGACCGCCCGGCCCAGGTGCCGGACGGGCCCACGCACGCGGCGCGCGTCGCACAGCGCGACGCCGCGGCCCTGGAGGAGGTGGCGGAATGAAGCCGCTGAAGATCGTGGCCGTCTCGGCGGGCCTGAGCGTCCCGTCGTCCACCCGCCTGTTGGCCGACCGGCTGGCGGCGGCCGCCCGGCAGCGGGTGGCGGACGATTCGTCGCGCGCGGTGGAGGTGCGCGTCGTCGAACTGCGCGACCTGGCCACCGACATCGCCCACAACATGGTCACCGGCTTCCCGTCGCCCGCCCTGGGCGAGGCCGTCGAGGCGGTGGCGGAGGCGGACGGCCTGATCGCCGTCACGCCGATCTTCACCGCCTCCTACAGCGGGCTGTTCAAGTCGTTCTTCGACGTGCTCGACAACACCGCGCTGACCGGCAAGCCCGTACTGATCGCGGCCACCGGCGGCACGGCCCGGCACTCGCTCGCCCTGGAGCACGCGCTGCGCCCGCTCTTCGCGTACCTGCGCGCGGTGGTCGTACCGACCGCCGTCTACGCCGCGTCCGAGGACTGGGGCACGGGCGGCAGCGGCCCCGGCGGCGCGCTCACGGAACGCATCGAGCGGGCGGCGGGAGAGCTGGCAGCGCTGGCCCTGGGCCGGGCGGCCACCGCACCCGCGACCGAGCCGGCCGACGACCCCTATGACGTCGTGCCCTTCGCCGAACAACTGGCCGCGCTGCGGACCGACTGACGTACGTACCGCGTGCTCGGCGCGCGGCGGTGGACGCCTGGTGCGGCAGGGGGCTCGGCTGTTCCGTCCCCTGCCTGCGTCCGGGCTCCGGTCGGCCGCACGGTAGCGGGTCGCGGCCCCGTGCGGTGGCCGCGCGGCGGGGCGCCCGGCCAGGTGTGAAACTCTTAAGACCCGCCAGGACGAGAAAGAGGCGTACGGCGCATGACGGAGAGCCCGGCCGCACGGCCCAGGAACCCGCGCGGCCAGGGTGACCGGCTGCGCGAGGAACTGCTGAACGCCACCGAACGGCTGCTGGAGCAGGTCGGCAGCGAGGACGCGCTGTCGCTGCGCGCCGTGGCCCGCGAGGCGGGCGTCGCGGCGCCCAGCATCTACCGGCACTTCGCGGACAAGACCGAGCTGGTCTGGGCGACGATGCAGGTCAGCTACGAGCGGCTGGTCGAGGACATGGCCGCGGCCGGCGCGCTGGTCCCGGAAGGGGACCCGGTGGCCCGGCTGCGCGCCCGGCTGCGCGCCTACTGCACGTACGCCATCGACCATCCGGCGAAGTACCGGCTGCTCTACGAGACCCGGCAGTCCCCGGTCGGCCCGGAGCGGCTGGCGCAGCACCCGGCGGGCCTGCTGGTGCGCGGCCTGTACGACGCGCTGGCGGCCTGCGAGGAGGCGGGCTGGCGGGTGCGCTCATCCCGCGAGGAGGCGCCGTACGTCCTGTGGTCGGCGGTGCACGGCCGGGTGATGCTCTGGCAGGTCCTGCCCGCGACGAAGAACCCCGAGCGCCTGCACCGCTTCGTGGACGAGATCCTCGAACTGCTGCTGGAGCGCTGACCCGCGCCTCACCCCGCGGGGCCCGGCACCCCGCCGCGCGTCCGCCCGGACCGGAGGCGTCTAATGAGCCCGTTGAGTTGCAATTAGCACCTAACGCGGCGCCTAACGCAGCCAAGCCATGTTCCTGGAGACCCCCGGCTCGTTTACCTGCCTATTACACATGTAAGTTTACGGTTGTTAGGCGAAGCCCCACCGCGGCGCGCGTCCTCGCAGTACGTGCCTTCTAGGAGCGACATGACCGTCACTTCCCCCCATGCCCCGCTGCCCGTGGAACCCCCCACCGGCTGCCCCTTCGACCCGCCCGCCGAGCTCGGCCGGATGCGGATCGAGGAGCCGATCAAGAAGATCTCGCTGCCCGACGGCAGCTGGGCCTGGCTCGTCACCCGGTACGCGGACATCCGCGCGATCCTCGGCGACACCCGCTTCAGCTCCGACACCACCACCCCGGGCTACCCGCTCAGCGGCATGACCGGCGGCGCCACCACCGAGAACCGCGGCTTCATCCGCATGGACCCGCCGGAGCACACCCGGCTGCGCCGGATGGTCACCCGCGAGTTCATGGTCAAGAAGGTCGAGGCGCTGCGCCCGGAGATCCAGCGGATCACCGACGAGCTCTGCGACGCGATGCAGACCGCCAAGCTGAACGGCGCCGACTCCGTCGACCTCGTCGAGGCGCTGGCCCTCCCGGTGCCCTCCCTCGTCATCAGCGTGCTGCTCGGCGTCCCGTACGAGGACCACTCGGTCTTCCAGGGCCTGACCGGCAAGCTGCTCTCCCGGACGATCCCCCGCGCGGAGGCCGACGCCGCCCGCGAGGAGCTGCGCGCCTACCTGGACGGCCTGGTCACCGCCAAGGAGGCGAACCCGGGCGACGACATCCTCAGCCGCCTCATCGTCGAGCAGCAGCAGGCCGGGGAGATCACCCACGACGACGTCATCGGCTTCGCCGCCCTGCTGCTGGTGGCCGGGCACGAGACCACCGCCAACATGATCGGCCTGTCCGCGCTGAGCATGATGGGCGAGCCGAAGACCGCGCAGCAGCTGCGCGAGGACCCGTCGCTGATCCGCGGCGCCGTCGAGGAGCTGCTGCGCTTCCACAGCATCATCCGCAACGGCCCGCGCCGCGCCGCCACCGAGGACATCGAGATCGGCGGCCAGCTGATCCGCGCCGGCGAGGGCGTCGTGGTCGCCGTGCCGTCCGCCAACCGCGACCCGGAGACCTTCGAGGACCCCGACCGACTCGACGTCTGCCGCCCCAACTCCCAGCACCACGTCGCCTTCGGCTACGGCATCCACCAGTGCCTCGGGCAGGCGCTGGCCCGCGTCGAGCTGCAGGTCGTCCTCGGGACCCTGCTGCGCCGCTTCCCCACGATGCGCCCCGCCGTCCCGATCGAGGACATCCCCTTCCGCACCGACATGGCGATCTACGGCTGCCACGAGCTGCCCGTCACCTGGTAATCCCGCGGAATCCCGCCTCACCACCCCACAGGAGCAAGAAGCCATGAACATCACTCTCGACGTCGACAAGTGCTGCGCCGCCGGCCAGTGCGTCCTGGTCGCCCCCGAGGTCTTCGACCAGCGTGACGAGGACGGCATCGTCGTCCTGCTGGACGCCCAGCCGCCCGCCGAGCAGCACGCCGCCGTCCGCGAGGCCGCCGCCATCTGCCCCGCCGCCGCCATCCAGGTCGACGCATGACCGTCGGGCGCATCGCCGTCGTCGGTGCCTCGGCGGCCGGCCTCGCCGCCGTCGAGGCGCTGCGCCGGGGCGGCTGGAGCGGCGAGCTGACGCTGGTCGGCGACGAGCCGCACCTGCCGTACGACCGGCCGCCGCTCTCCAAGCAGCTGCTGAGCGGCGACTGGGAGACCGACCGGCTGGGCCTGCGCACGGCCGACCAGCTCGACGCGCTGGACCTGGACGTCCGGCTCGGCACCAGGGCCACCGTGCTGGACGCCGGGACGCGCACGCTGACCCTGGACGACGGCGACCGGCTGGCCGCCGACGGCGTCATCGTCGCCACCGGCGTCCGAGCCCGCACCCTGCCAGGACTCGCCCGCCTCGACGGCGTCCACACGCTGCGCACCCTCGACGACGCCCTCGCGCTGTGGACCTGGCTGTCCGGCGCGCCGCGGCGGCTGGTCGTCGCGGGCAACGGCGTGCTGGGCTGCGAGGCCGCGGCGGTGGCCCGCGAGCTCGGCCACGAGGTCACGCTCGTCGGCCGCGACCCGCTGCCCATGGGCCGGCTCGTCGGCGACGGCGTGGGCGCGCTGCTGGCCGCCGAGCACGAGCGGCACGGCGTACGGCAGCTGACCGGCGGCCTGGACACCGTGGAGGCGGCGGACGGGCACGTCACCGGAGTACGGCTGGCGGACGGCTCCACGCTCGACGCCGACACCGTCCTGCTCGCCATCGGCTCCGAGCCGGCGGTGGACTGGCTGCGTGCCGACGCGGCGCTGGACACCGCCGACGGACTGCGCTGCGACGAGTACTGCGCCGCGGCGCCCGGCGTCTACGCCGCCGGTGACGTCGCCCGCTGGTACCACCCGGGCCACGGCCGCCACCTGCGGATCGAGCACCGGATGAACGCCACCGAGCAGGCGATGGCCGCGGCCCGCAACCTGCTCGTGGAGCTCGGCGTCTCGGAGGAGGAGCGCCGCCCGTTCGCGCCGGTCCCGTACTTCTGGTCCGACCAGTACGGCATGAAGCTCCAGGCGTACGGAGTGCTCGCAGGCGCCGACCGGGCCGAGACGGTGCTGCTGGACAAGGAGCAGCGGCAGGTGGCCGCGCTGTACGGCCGGGACGGGCGGGCCACCGGCGTGCTCGCCGCCGGACTGCCGCCCCGGCAGATCCGCGGGCTGCGCGCGGTGATCGCCACGCCGGGGCCGTGGGAGGAGGCGCACGCGCGCCTGCTCACCGCCCTCGGCGTGGAGTGAGACCGGGGACGCCGGCCGGTGCACCGCAACCCGCCGGCCGGCGTCCCCGATCATGCCGGCGTCCCCCGATCACGTCGGTGTCCCCGATCATGGAGGGCATGACCGATTCGTACGTACGGGTGCGCGGCGCCCGTGAGCACAACCTCCGCGCCGTCGACGTGGCCATCCCGCGGGACGCCTTCTGCGTCTTCACCGGCGTCTCCGGCAGCGGCAAGTCCTCGCTCGCCTTCGGCACCCTCTACGCCGAGGCGCAGCGCCGCTACTTCGAATCGGTCGCGCCCTACGCCCGGCGGCTGATCCACCAGGTCGGCGCGCCCAAGGTCGAAGAGATCACCGGGCTGCCGCCGGCCGTCGCCCTGGAACAGCGCCGCTCGGCCCCCACCTCCCGCTCCTCCGTCGGCACCGTCACCACCCTCTCCAACAGCCTGCGGATGCTCTTCTCACGCGCCGGCGACTATCCGGCGGACAGCACCGGGCGGCTGGACTCCGACGCCTTCTCGCCCAACACCGCGGCGGGCGCCTGCCCCGAGTGCCACGGGCTGGGCCGCGTCCACCGCGTCACCGAGGAATCCCTCGTACCGGACCCGTCCCTCTCGATCCGCGAGGGCGCCATCGCCGCCTGGCCCGGCGCCTGGCTCGGCAAGAACCTCCGCGACATCCTCGCCACGCTGGGCCACGACATCGACCGTCCCTGGCGCGAACTGCCGCAGCACGACCGCGACTGGATCCTGTTCACCGAGGAACGGCCGGTCGTCACCGTGCATCCCGTACGCGAGGCGGGACGCATCCAGCGGCCGTACAAGGGCCAGTACCAGAGCGCCCGTCACTATGTGCTGCACACCTTCGCCGACTCGCAGAGCGAGCCGCAGCGCAAGCGCGTCCAGCGGTTCCTGGTGTCCGAGGCATGCCCGGCGTGCGACGGGCGGCGGCTGCGGCCCGAGGCGCTCGCGGTCACCTTCGCTGGGCACGACATCGCCGCGCTGGCCGGGATGCCGCTGGCGGCGCTCGCCGCGCTGCTGCGGCCGACGGCCGAGGGCGCGGACGAGGAGAGCGTGGCGGGCACCCTCGCGCGCGACCTCGTGGCCCGCATCGAGGTACTGACCGAACTGGGCCTCGGCTACCTCGGCATGGACCGTCCCGCGCCCACCCTGTCCGCCGGGGAGCTCCAGCGGCTGCGCCTGGCCACCCAGCTCCGCTCCGGCCTCTTCGGCGTCGTCTACGTCCTCGACGAGCCGTCGGCGGGCCTGCACCCGGCCGACACCGAGAGCCTGCTGACCGTCCTCGACCGCCTCAAGGAGGCGGGCAACTCCCTCTTCGTCGTCGAGCACGACATGGACGTGGTCCGGCGGGCCGACTGGCTCGTGGACGTCGGGCCGCGGGCCGGGGAGCACGGCGGCCGGGTGCTGCACAGCGGGCCGGTCGACGGTCTCGCGGGGGTGGACGAATCCCTCACCCGCCCCTTCCTCTTCGGACAGGCGGGCGGTGACTCCGGGCAGCCGGGCGGCGACGGGCCGCGCGAGCCGCGGAAGCCCTCGGGCACCCTGCGCCTCTCCGGCATCCGGCTGCACAATCTGCGGGGGCTGGACGCGGAGTTCCCGCTCGGGGTGTTCACGGCCGTCACCGGGGTCTCCGGGTCGGGCAAGTCCACCCTGGTCACCCAGGTACTCGCGGACGCCGTACGGGAGCGGCAGGGCGGCTCGGGCCCCGAGGACGACGACGAGGCCCGCCCGACGGCCGAACTGGCCGCCACCGAGGGCCTGGACGCCGTGGACCGGCTCGTCCGCGTCGACCAGAAGCCCATCGGCCGCACCCCGCGCTCCAACCTCGCCACGTACACCGGCCTTTTCGACGCCGTACGGAAGGTCTTCGCGGACACGGACGAGGCGCGCGCCCGCGGCTACAAGGCGGGCCGCTTCTCCTTCAACGTCGCCTCCGGGCGCTGCGAGACCTGCCAGGGCGAGGGGTTCGTCGCCGTCGAACTGCTCTTCCTGCCCGGTACGTACGCGCCCTGCACGGCCTGCCACGGTGCCCGCTACAACCCCGAGACCCTGGAGATCACCTACCGCTCGCGCACCATCGCCGACGTCCTCGCGATGACCGTCGACGCGGCCGCCGACTTCCTCGCCGACGTACCCGCCGCCGCCCGTAGCCTGCGCACGCTCCAGGACGTCGGCCTGGGCTACCTGCGGCTCGGCCAGCCCGCCACCGAACTGTCCGGCGGCGAGGCACAGCGCATCAAGCTCGCCACGGAACTCCAGCGCGCCCGTCGCGGCCACACCCTGTACCTCCTGGACGAGCCCACCACCGGGCTGCACCCGGCCGACACCGAAGTACTGCTGCGCCAGCTGCACGGGCTGGTGGACGCCGGGAACACGGTGGTCGTCGTGGAACACGACATGGGCGTGGTCGCGGGCGCCGACCACGTCATCGACCTGGGGCCCGGCGGCGGCGCCGACGGCGGCCGCATCGTGGCGGCCGGCCCACCGACCGAGGTCGCGGCAGCGAAGGACAGCCGTACCGCGCCCTATTTGGCGCGGGCGCTGGCCCGCCTTGGCGAGGGCGGGGGAAGGCCATGACCAGCCGTTGGTGACAGTCGGTTAATGTACCCGGGTCGGTCATCCGGACGACACCACCACAGCACCGCATGAAGGGGGCACCCCGTGGCAGACATCGAGCAGGCCAAGGCCGCGTTCGCACGATTCGACGCGAACGGCGACGGCATGGTCACGGCCGAGGAGTTCAAGCACGCGATGGCCGAGATGGGCGACGCCTACGTCACCGGCCCCGTCGCCGAGGCCGTCCTCAAGTCCAAGGACACCAACAACGACGGCCTGATGTCCTTCGACGAGTTCTGGACCGCCCTTAACAAGTCCTGACCACCGCACCGCCCCCGAACGCGCCCGCCCGGCCTCTGCCGAGCGGGCGCGTTCTGCTCCGGCCGGGCCCTGCGCCCGGTCACAGCCGCCCTTCGCGGTCCTCCAGGTCGGAGATCTCGCGGTGCGCCTTGCCGAGCTCGGAGCGGCGGTAGGAGTACGCGAAGTAGATGACCAGGCCGATCACGAACCACACGGCGAAGCGGACCCAGGTCTGCCACTCCAGGAAGGTGATCAGCCAGATGGAGAACACCACGCCGATGGCGGGGACGAACGGAACGGCCGGGCACTTGAACGTGCGGGGCAGGTCGGGGCGCTTGTAGCGGAGCACGATGACGGCGATGCAGACCACGACGAAGGCCAGCAGGATGCCGATGTTGGTCAGCTCGGCGGCCTCCCGGATCGGCAGGAAGCCGGCGATGAGGGCCGAGGCCGCGCCCACGATCCAGGTCACCCGGGTCGGCACGTGCCGGGTGGGGTGGGTCTTGGCAAACCACTTCGGGAGCAGGCCGTCGCGGCTCATCGAGAACCACACCCGGGTCACGCCGAGCATGAACGTGAACATGACGGTCAGAATGCCGATGATCGCGCCGACCGCGATCACGTCCGCCAGGCTGCTCAGGCCGACCGACTTGAAGGCGGTGGAGAAGCCGCTCTCCGGGTCGATCTTCTTGTAGTTCTGCATGCCGGTCAGTACCAGGCAGGCCAGGACGTACAGCACCATCGAGATCAGGAGTGAGTACAGGATCGCCTTGGGCATGTGGCGCTGGGCGTCCTTGGACTCCTCGGCCGCGGTCGACATCGCGTCGTAGCCGAACACCGCGAAGAAGACCGTCGCGGCACCGGCGAAGGTCCCGCTGAGCCCGTACGGGAAGAACGGCGAATAGTTCCCCGTATTGATGTGGAAGAAGCCGACCGCGATGACGACCAGGACCACCAGGACCTTCAGGCCCACCACGATCGTCTCGAAGCGCGCTGCGTTCTTGATGCCGAGGGTGAGGAGGTAGGCGATGAGCAGGCACAGGGCCGCGGCGAAGAGGTCGACGCGGTGGCCGTCGCCGGTGCCCGGGGCGCCCAGCATCCAGGCGGGCAGGTTCACGCCCATCTCGCCCAGCAGGAAGCTGAAGTAGCCCGAGATGCCGATCGCCACGACGGCGACGATCGCGGTGTACTCCAGCAGCAGGTCCCAGCCGATGAACCAGCCCACCAGCTCGCCGAGGACCGCGTACCCGTACGTATACGCGGAGCCCGCCTTCGGGATCAGCCCGGCGAACTCCGCGTACGAGAAGGCGGCGGCCGCGCTCGCCACGCCCGCGATGAGGAACGACAGCAGCACCGCGGGGCCGGCCTTGCCGTTCGCCACGGTGCCGGCGAGGGTGAAGATGCCCGCGCCGATGATGCCGCCGACACCGATGGCGGTCAGCTGCCACAGGCCGAGCGTGCGGGTCAGCTGTTCGGCCTTGCCGCCCTCGGTGTCCTGGATCATTTCGATCGGTTTACGGCGTAGTACGCCCTGTCCCGCGCGCAGCCCCATGGGATGTCCTCTCGTCGGTCCGACGGCGGATCATCATCGTCCTTATCGGACGCTTACGGAAGGCGACTCCCCACACCGGGGGCGGGTACGTCGAATCAGTCGGCGTCCTCCAGCCGGAACCCCACCTTCAGGCCGACTTGATAGTGCTCGATCTCGCCGTCCACGATGTGGCCACGCACCTGGGTCACCTCGAACCAGTCCAGATTGCGCAGCGTTTGGGACGCGCGGCGTACGCCGTTGCGGATGGCGGCGTCCACGGTTTCGTGGGACGTTCCCACGATCTCGGTCACACGATAGATCCGGTCGGTCACGGCAGACTCCCTCATCAACGCTTCGGGTCGGCGTGGCGGGCTGTTCCTCCACACTGCACCGGGCCGCCGCGCCCCGCCTCCCGAGCGCGGTTACGGGACGACCGTCACCGGCCAGCGGCCCGCCTTGACCAGCCGTACCGCGACCGAGCCCATGATCCGGTGCCCGGCGGACTCCGACGCGCCGACCACCACCGCGTCGGCCTTCAGTTCGTCCGCCATCTGGAGCATCGCGCTGTACGGGTCGCCGCGCACCGTGTGGAACTCCCACCGCAGGTCGTAGATGCCCGCCATGCGTTCCGTCGCCGTGCGGATCTCGGCCATCAGCTCTTCGGCTATTTCGTCGGTGGTGTGCACGACCGGGGCGCCCAGCGCGGCGCCGGCCGCCAGCACCGGCTGGACGTACACCAGGACCAGCTTCGAGCTCTGGCGGCGCGCCAGCCCGGCGGCGTACGAGGCGGCCCGCCACGACGACTGCGTGCCGTCGATGCCGACGACGATGACCTTGGGCCCGTCCGTGCCGCGCTCGAAGGGCGCGGGCGTCTTGTCCTCCACGTACAGGAGGTTAACGCCCGCGCCCCGGAGCGATCCCGTGGGGCTTCACAAGATCGCTCGGCCCGCGTGCGCGGTCCGGCGGCGGTCCCTCACGACTCCGCGCCGGTGCCGCGCACCGGGAGCACCGGACGCCAGGGCGCGAAGGCACCGGCGTCGCGGGGCAGCATCGCCGCCAGCTCCGGGCAGTGCCGCAGGATGACGGAGTTCATCCCGTTGCGCGCCACCCAGTCCATGCCCAGCGGCGTGTAGATCTCGGGGCGGAAGTCGACGGTCAGGAACCGGTCGGACTGGATACGGCGGCTCGCCATCAGGATGAAGATCCGGAAGGCGGTGTCGCTGAACCCGAAGCCCTGCGGCGGGGTCTCGGCGAACAGGCCGACCATGGTGTCGATCTCGTCGACGTCCCGGTACACCTCCTTCAGGAGCGCGGCCGTGTCCGGGTCGGCGGTGACCTCGTCGAAGCGGGTCAGCCGCGGCTTGTGCAGCCCGGCCCGGAAGTCGTTGTACCGAGGCACGCCGCGCCGCCGCGTCCGTACCAGGTCCACCACCGACAGGTCGATGATCTCGCCGTCCCGCTCGAAGTGGGTCAGCGCGCGCGGGTAGTTGTGCAGGGTGATCGCGCCCGGGTGCGCGATGCCCAGCGAGTACAGCGAGTCCGTCAGGCCCGTCTTGCGGGCCAGCGCCTCCGCGGCGCCGCCCTGCAGGTCGTTGAAGGACAGGGCCTCCAGGCGCTGCCCGAAGTGGTGCTCGCGCAGCTCGTAGTCGTCCGGGATCAGCGGGTGCATCCGGTAGACCGTGACGAAGTCCTCGGTCAGCGAGAACGGCACGTTGTGGTGGTCGGGCAGGGTCTTCGGGATGCCGGTCAGCGAGTGCGACTCGACCAGCCACAGGCCCAGCTTCTGCAGCCAGTTGTTCGGCGGGCCCTCCCAGTTGGTGTGCAGGCTGATGTCGATGGCCTTCGTCGCCAGGATCGACGGCGTCCACTCCACCGTGTGGATCTTCGAGATCAGCGCGGAGACGATGAGCCGGGCGGTCTGGTAGACCTGCTCCGCGCTCATCTTCGGATATTCCTTGTGCAGCGCCTCGCAGACCGCGTTGTGCTCGCGCGCGAAGAGCGTGTGGATGACCGACAGGCCCAGCCACCAGTTCTCGTTGAAGCCGGTCAGCGGGATGCCGTTGGAGCCCATCGGCAGGTGGCCGTCCTCCAGGCGCAGCTTGGCGCCGTCCGGCTCGCGCAGGCCGCGCGCGGTGCTCTCGTCGCCGCCGTAGACCTCCGAGCCGTCCCACCAGGGCGAGGTGGTGTTGGTGAAGAGGATGGGCGGCTTGCCCGGGCGCTCCAGGCCGCGGTTGTCGGCGATCCGCATGACGTTCTCGGCCGGGCCGCCGGGGGTGTTGTACCAGGTGCTGCCGGGCGGCAGCGGCACCTCGACCGACCGCTCGGCGAGCGAGTAGCGCTGGTGGTTGACCCAGTCGTGCACCTGGAACTGGATCCAGGCGGCGGCCAGGATGTTCAGCGAGGTCGCGGGCTGGAAGGCGCGGCGGTGCAGCAGCTCGCGGGCCACGGTGACGGCGTTCGGGGTGTCGAAGAGGTCCGGGCGGTAGACCGGCTTGAGGTTGCGCCCGAAGGTGGAGCCGGTCGCGCCCATCCGCGGCGCGGACAGGTCGGTGTGGGAGCCGTCGTACGAGCGGGCCGTGCGGGCGCGCTCGTCCACGGTCTCCGGCACCGGTACCGCCTTCGGCGGCGCCTCGGGCAGCTCGGTGTCGATGAGGTTGAAGCGGCGCAGTACCTGCCGCAGGGCGACCAGGTTGAGCAGGCCCGCCTCCAGGGGCATCCGGTACCAGGGGAGGTAGCGGTTGAGCGTGCTGAACACCGCACGCAGGGGTACTCCGAGCACCGCGTTGCGCAGTGGTTCCTCGGTCTGGAAGCGGGTGCCGAGGCGGTGTGCCGCGCTGGCCTGGTACGCGGCCTTCCTGGCCCGGTTCAGGTTGCCCAGCGGGCGGAAGTCCTCCGTGGTGTGCCATGGGTTGAAGGACAGCTGTTCGATGCGGCGGGTCGCGGAGCCGGCCTCGGCGGTGGTGATGTCCTGCCGCGGGATCGTCAGCCGCGCCACCGGGACCACGGGCGCGTCCGACTCCCGCCAGTCCGAGGCGCCGTTCTCGATCGACGTGCGCTTCTCGTCCACGAACCGCTGTACGCACAGGTCGAATTGGACGTCGGCGGCGGCCAGCCGCTCGGCCAGCTCGTGTCGCAGGTGGTCGGGGTCGTGCCGGTCGGGGCGGGGCGCGGGCGCGCCGCCGGGCGTGGGCCGCAGCTGGTAACGCACCGGCCCGGCGTCGCCCCACAGGCACGCGCCGCGGCTCCAGTACGTCTCGCGTGCCAGCGAGCCGACCGTGTGCCGGGCCGCGGCCTGCACATTGCGCCGCATCCGCGTCGCGGTGCCCCAGCCCACCGCCAGCGGCAGCTTCACCAGCAGCCCGAACGCCTTCTGCAGTGGTGACTTCGCCCCCGCCATCGCCTTCGCGAACGCCACGAACTCCCGGGCGTTGCGCGCGTGACTGACCGGGAAGTTGGTCGCCAGCAGATCGTGGGTCTCCTCCGCCGACACCTCCACCCGCACGGCGACGCCGCGCAGGTCGGGCGAGACGTCGGAGCCCGGAATACCGGCGGCGTTGGACAGCCGCACCAGCGCCGGATACTCGGCCCCCGGCTGGGCATAGCCCTGGGTCAGCGCGGCTGGCAGATCGTCGTTGAACCGCAGCCTGGCGTTCTCCACGCCGAGGACGCCCTTCGCATGAAAGGCGCGCTGGACACCTGGTGCCCCGCTGCTCTTTTTGTTCCGCGACTGCACGCGCATCAGCTCACGCGCCAGCTTCTCGAAGAGCAGCCGCTCCGCCTCTGGACTGCCGCCTTCGTACGTCTCGTACTGCACGTAACTCACGGTGTCGGCCATGGGTCCGCACCCTCCGTACGGGAAGAAGAGCGGCCGACGCTACTCGCCCGGGCAGGGCCCTGGCCGGTCCGATTCGGGCCGATTCCGTGCCGCTGCTGGCGGCCTCCCGAGGTCGGTCACCGGCGTCCAGTCCGGCCTCCGGCATCCGTACGGGAGGCAGCAGCCGCGGTCGTCGTACCGGCTTCGTCGTGCCCTCAGGCGTCCCGGTGCTCGGTTGGGGTCGGGGGCCAGGAGGTGGGGGAGAGGAGGCCGAGGGTGTAGGCGCGGGCGATCAGGGCGGTGCGGTTGGGGACGCGGAAGCGGCGGGTCAGGCGGGTGAGGTGGTAGTTGACGCCGTCGACGGTGAGGCCGAGGTCCTTGCCGATGGCGGCCGTGGTGGCGCCGGAGGCGGCGAGGGCGAGGATGCGGGACTCGACGGGGGAGAGGCGCTCGGCGGGCTGCGGGGGCGCGGGGCGGTCCTCGTGGACGCGGAGTATGGCGAGGAGTGCGGGCGGCTCGTCGGAGGGGTCGCCGACCGGGTCGAGGGTGAGCATGCCCTCGCGTGCGGGCCCGTCGGGCCGTTCGTGCCAGCGGACCTCCACGGGGTACCGGGAGCGGCGGCCCATCCGTACGGCCTCGACGAGCCGGCCGACCTGGGAGATCGCCCGGGGGCTGAAGTGGTCCAGGAGGTTGCGGCCGCGCAGCCGGCCCCGTGTGGTGCCCCACACGGCGGCCATCGCCGGGTTGGCGATCAGGATCTCGCCGTCGGCGCGGCAGACGGCGACCGGCAGCGGCATCCGGTCCAGGAGGATGAGGAAGTAGTTGTGCCAGGAGGAGCCGGCGCTCGGTGCGTGCGAAGCGTCGAACATGCCGTACGGCTCGTGCGCCATGAGGCCGCGTCATCCTTATCCCTGTGGTCCGCAAGGGGCGGACGCGAAAAACCACTACATGATCATGTAGTTACCGTGCGGCACACGGTACTCCGCGCCGGACAGGGTGGGGGAATGAGCGACACGCAGCTTCTGAGCGACGCGACCGTCTCCGACGACGGCATCCCCCTCGTGGACATCTCGGCCAACGGCCTCTCCCGTACCCCCCTCCAGCAGGCCATGGGCCTGGCGCGCGAGCACGGCCCGATCTTCCGGCGCCGGCTGCACGGCAGGGACGCCACCTTCGTCACCTCCCTGGAGCTGGTGACCGAGCTCGCCGACGAGACCCGCTTCGAGAAGGCCGTCGGGCCGGCCCTGGAGAACGTACGGGAGTTCGCCGCCGACGGGCTCTTCACCGCCTACAACGACGAGCCGAACTGGGCCAAGGCGCACGACATCCTCATGCCCGCCTTCGCGCTGGGCTCGATGCGCACCTACCACCCGGCGATGCTCGCGGTCGCCCGCCGGCTGATGGCGAGCTGGGACCGCCGGGTCGCCGAGGGCGCGCCGGTGGACGTGCCGGACGACATGACCCGGATGACCCTGGACACCATCGGACTCGCCGGATTCGGCTTCGACTTCGAGTCCTTCGGGCGCGAGACGCCGCACCCCTTCGTGGACGCGATGGTGCGCTGCCTGGAGTGGAGCATGACGCGGCTGGCCCGTAAGCCGGGCGTGGATTACACCGAGCGGGATGAAGCGTTCCGCGCGGATGCCGACTACCTCGCGTCGGTGGTGGACGAGGTGATCAGTGCGCGTACCGCCTCCGGCGACACCTCCGCCGATGACCTGCTCGGGCTCATGCTCGGCGCGCCGCACCCGGAGGACGGCACGACCCTGGACCCGGCCAACATCCGCAACCAGGTCATCACCTTCCTGATCGCCGGTCACGAGACCACCTCGGGCGCGCTCTCCTTCGCCCTGTACCACCTGCTCAAGGACCCGGTCGCGCTGCGGCTCGCGCGCCGCGAGGCCGACGAGCTGTTCGGCGACGCGGCCGACCCCGACCCCTCGTTCGAGGACATCGGGAAGCTGGCGTTCACCCGGCAGGTGCTGAACGAGGCGCTGCGGCTGTGGCCGACCGCCGCCGCGTTCAGCCGGCAGGCCAAGGCGGACACGCTGCTCGGCGGCCGGTACCCGGTCAAGGCCGGGCAGATCCTCACCGTCCTCGCCCCGATGCTGCACCGCGACCCGGTCTGGGGCGACAACCCCGAGCTGTTCGACCCCGCGCGCTTCTCACCCGAGGCGGAGGCGGCCCGCTCCCCGCACGCGTACAAGCCCTTCGGTACCGGTGAACGCGCCTGCATCGGGCGGCAGTTCGCGCTGCATGAGGCGACCATGCTGCTGGCACTCCTCGTGCACCGCTACCGCTTCGAGGACCACGGCGACTACGCGCTCACCATCAAGGAGACGCTGACGCTGAAGCCGGACGGGTTCACGGTCCGGCTCGCCGAGCGCTCCTCGGACCACCGCGCGGCCGACCGGGCGGCGCTCGCCGTGCTGCCCGGCCGGGACGCCGCGGACGACGCGCCCGCCGCCGACGACGGGCTGCCCACCCGGGTACGGCAGGGCACCGGGCTGCTGCTCCTGCACGGCACCAACTACGGCACCTGCAAGGACTTCGCCGAGCGGCTGGCCGACGAGGCGACCGGGCTCGGCTGCGCCACCGAGGTCGCGCCCCTGGACGCGTACGCGGGCGGGCTGCCCGCCGACCGCCCCGCGGTCCTCGTCGCGGCCTCCTACAACGGCCGCCCGACCGACGACGCGACCGCCTTCACGGCCTGGCTGGAGGCCGCGCCCGAGGGTGCCGCCGACGGCGTCCCGTACGCCGTCCTCGGCGTCGGCGACCGCAACTGGGCCGCCACCTACCAGCGCGTCCCCACCCTCCTCGACGACCGGCTGGCCGCGCTCGGCGGCGACCGGCTGCTGCCGCGCGCCGCCGCCGACGCCTCCGGCGACATGGCCGGCACGGTCAAGGACTTCACCGCCGCGCTCCGTACGGAGCTGCTGACCCGGTACGGCGATCCCGCGAGCATCGGCGCCACCGCCTCGCCCGACGAGACCGTGTGCACCGTCACCGAGATCACCGGCGGCCCCCTGGACGCCCTCGCCGCCCGCCACGGCCTGACCGAGATGACCGTCACCGAGGCGTACGACCTCACCGCCGAGGACTACCCCCGCAAGAAGCGGTTCCTGCGGCTCGCCCTCCCCGAAGGCGTCACGTACCGGACTGCCGACCACCTGAGCGTGCTGCCCGTCAACACGCCCGAGCGGGTCACCCGCGCCGCACAGGCGCTCGGCGTGGACCCGGCGGCGGTGCTCAGCATCCGGCAGCCGGGCGCGGGCCGCGACGCGCTCCCCGTCGACCGCCCGCTGACCGTCCACGCGCTCCTCACCCACCACCTGGAGCTGAACGCCCGGCCGACCGCGGAACAGCGGGCGCTGCTCGCCGCGCACAACCCCTGCCCGCCCGAGCGCGCGGCCCTCGAAGCGCCCGCCGAGGACGACACCCGTACGACGCTGGAGCTGATCGAGGCGTACCCGGCGCTGCGCGGCGCGCTGCCCTGGCCGGTGGTCCTGGAGCTGCTGCCCCCGATGCGGACCCGGCACTACTCCGTCTCCTCCTCCCCGGCGGTGGATGGCCGGCACGCGGACCTGATGGTCTCGCTGCTGCCCGGCGGCACCGGTTCGAGCCATCTGCACACCCTGAAGGCCGGTGACACGGTCCTCGCCCGCGTCCAGCCCTGCCGGGACGCCTTCCGCATCGATCCGGCCGACTCCACCCCGGTGATCATGGTGGCGGCCGGCACCGGGCTGGCGCCCTTCCGCGGCGCCGTCGCCGACCGTACGGCGGCCGCCGGGCCGCTCGCCCCGGCGCTGCTCTTCTTCGGCTGCGACGCGCCCGACGCGGACTTCCTGCACGCCGACGAGCTGCGCGCGGCCGAGGCGGCCGGCGCCGTCGGCGTACGCCCCGCCTTCAGCGAACGGCCCGAGGACGGCCGCCGGTTCGTCCAGCACCGCATCGCCGCCGACGGCGAAGAGGTCTGGCGGCTGCTGGAGTCGGGCGCCCGGGTGTACGTGTGCGGCGACGGCAGCCGGATGGCACCGGGCGTCCGCGCGGCCTTCCGGGAGCTGTACGTACGCCACGGCGGCGGCACGGCCGAGGAGGCCGAGACCTGGCTCACCGGGCTGACCACCGCGGGCCGGTACATCGAGGACGTCTACGCGGCGAACTGACCCGCACCGGGGGCGCGGAGGCTGCCGACGACGGCGGGAACCGGCACGCGTACGACGACAAGTACGGTCGCGCCTACGACATGCCGGTTCCCGCTCTGGCCCCGGCGCGCCCGGCACGCCAAGGTGGACCCGTGCGACGGATGCGGCTCCCCAGGCACAGCCCTGCGGGAGCCGCACCCGCCGGGGCGTACGACAGACGCCCTTGAGACCGGCCGTCCGACCTTGGAGCGTCATGACCAACGCCCTGATCATCGGCGGTGGCATCGCGGGAGCGGTGACCGCGATGGCCCTGCAGAAAGCCGGCATCGAATCGGAGGTCTACGAGGCGTACACGAGCGGCGCCGACGACGTCGGGGCCTTCCTCGTCGTCTTCGAGAACGGGCTGTCGGCGCTGCGCGTCATCGACGCCGAGCGGCCCGTCATCGAGAACTCCTTCCCCGCCGGTCGGGTGGAGTTCCTCAGCAACACCGGGAAGCGGCTGGGCGAGCGCCCGATGGCCGGGACGGGGGACCAGGACGCCGAGGGCGGCGCGCCGGACGGTCCCGGGCCCCGCACGCTGCGCCGGGCCACGCTCTACCGGGTCCTGCACGACGAGGCGACCCGCCGCGGCATCGCCGTCCAGCACGGGAAGCGGCTGGTGGCCGCCGAGACCGTGGAGAACCGCCGGATCGTCGCCACCTTCTCCGACGGCACCCGCGCCGAGGGCGACCTGCTGATCGGCGCCGACGGCATCCACTCCGTCACCCGCAAGCTCATCGACCCGGCCGCCGCCCGGCCCCGGTACACCGGCCAGAACACCGTCTGCGGCTACACCCGTGACGCGAAGAACCCGCCCGAACACGGCACGTACAGCATGATCTTCGGCAAGAAGGCGTTCTTCGGGTGCACCCGCGCCCCGGACGGCGAGACCTGGTGGTTCGCCAACGCGCCAGGGCCCGAGCTCTCCCGCGACGATCTGGCCGCCTCCACGGCCGACCAGTGGCGGCACCGGCTCGCCGCGCTCTTCGAGGAGGACAACACCCCGGCCGCCGACATCATCCGGTCCACCGGCGAGACCATCGTCGGCTCCAACTCCTATGACATCGCCGCCACTCCGCGCTGGTACACCGACACCATGGTGATCATCGGGGACGCCGCGCACGCCGCGGCGCCGAACGCCGCACAGGGCGCCTCCATGGCCATCGAGGACGCCATCGTGCTGGCCAAGTCGCTGCGCGACCAGTCCGACAACCGCCGCGCTTTTCGCGCGTACGAGGAGCTCCGCCGGGAGCGCGTGGAGAAGGTCGTCGCGGCCAGCGCCAACATGGCCCGCCGCACGGCCGTGGGCACCGTACGCCGCGTCGTACGCGACACCGTCCTCCCGCACCGCGTCGCCCGCACCGAGGCCGGCGCCGCCAACTGGCTGACGTCGTACCGGATCGAGTGGTGAGCGGTCCGCGCCGGACGACGTACCGGGCCCCGCTCGCACGGCACGGCGAGCGGGGACCCTGACGCCATGTCAGCTCAAGTCGAGCACCGGGCGCCCCCGCACGCCGCCGGCCTCCAGCAGGCGGTGCGCCGCTGCCGCCCGGTCGGCGGGGAAGACCTCCGCGACCCGCAGCGTGAGGATCCCCTCCTCGGCCTGGCGGCGCAGCCGGTCCAGGCGCTCGGTGTCCGTGGCGAAGTCCGACACCAGCACCGGCCGTACGTCGATGCCCCGCTCCGCGCCGCCCGACCAGCCGCGGAACACCGCGAGCCGGCCACCGTCGGCGAGCGCGCCGAAGAGCTTCTCGCCCTGCAGCGAACCGTCCACGAGTCCGGGGACACCGTCCGGCACCAGCTCCCGGATGCGCTCGGCCACCTCGTCGCCGCGCGGGACGACATGGTCGGCGCCCAGCTCGCGCACCAGCTTCTCGTCGGCCGGCGCGGCATCCGCGATCACCCGCAGCCCGTCGGCCTTCGCCAGCTGGATCGCGTACCCGCCGAGGGCGCCTGCCGCGCCGATGACGGCGACCGTGTCGCCGGGCGCGAGTCCCAGCTCGTCGAGGGCGAGGCGCGCGGTCAGGGCGTTCATCAGCAACGTGCTCGCCGCCGCGAAGTCCGCACCTTCCGGCGCGGGCACCACCGACGCGGCAGGCACGACGAGCAGGTCGGCGTACGCACCGCCGTGCGGTCCGGTGGGCACGACCAGCGCGACCACCCGCTGACCGACGGCGAGCCGGTCGCCGGTCTCGGGGCCGACCTGGTCGACCACGCCGGCCGCGTCCATGCCCGGTACGTAGGGCGGCTGGCGGTCGCTGAGCCGCTGTGCGTGTGCGCCGGACCGCAGCAGCGTGTCCGTGGGGTTCACCGCCGCCGCGTGCACGCGGATGCGCACCTCGCCGGGCCCGGCCTGCGGTTCCGGTACGTCCAGGACCCGAAGCGCTTCGGGTCCGCCGAATTCTTCCACTCCGATTACTCGCATACCGGGGGCAACCGGGGCCTGCCTGCGGCTATTCCAGGGCCGCTCAGGCCGCACCCGTACCGGCGCCCTTGCGGCCGCCGCCCGGCGAGGTGGACTGGACGAACAGCAGGGCGAGGCCCGCGAGCAGGACGTTGCGGGTGGCGGCGTCCAGGCCGTTCCAGTCCTTGGACTGCCACATCGCGAACCACTCGCCGCCGATCGCGAGGAAGCCGGCGCCGAAGAGCAGCAGGACCATCAGCAGGCCGAGGGTGGCGACCCGGCCGGCCCGGCCCCGCCGCAGCGCCCACAGCACGGTGGCCACGACGAGTACGGCAGCGGCGGCGGCCTCCCAGGCGATGATCGCGATGTACGCGGCGTCCTGGAGCGGGCGCGAGGTGATGGCCCGCCACATCAGGTCGGGGTCCTTGAAGGTGGTGTCCATGGCCAGGACGTGTTGGACGAACGCGCGGTTGGTGTCGAAGTCGGTGATGTTGCCGAAGGCGACGAGCGCCATGTACAGCGCGACCGTGCCCGTGAGGACCGCGGCGGCGAGGTTGGACGCCGCCCCTGCTCGTCTGCCGCCGGCCATGTCAGCCTCCACCCGGAGTGTCTGTTGTTGTCGTGTCCAGGACGACATCGTAGAGCCACCGGGACGGCCTGTCCGCCCCTCAAGTCCCGTACGCTGCCCGCTGATCGACTGACCAACGAGAAAGCAGGGGCACATGGGCGGACATCGGCGTGCGGGGGCGATGGTGGCGGGTGTGGCGGGAGCGGCGCTGGTGGTGGGGGCGGTGGCCTGGCCGGCCGCCGCCGGGGCCACGGCCGGGGCGGGCGCGACGTACGACACGACCACGGCGGTGGGCGTGCACAACGCGTACGAGAAGGCGAAGTACCCCTACTTCGCCGACGCGCTGGACTCCGGCGCAGGCCTGCTGGAGCTGGACGTGTGGACCAACGGGCTGGGGAAGTCCTGGCGGGTCTCGCACGGCAATCCGCTCGGCAACGACAACAACTGCGAGAACGCCGCCACCCCCGCCGAGCTGCGCACCAAGCCCCGCAACCAGGACCTCGGCGGGTGCCTGGCCGACCTGCGGGCCTGGCACGAGGCGCACCCCGGCCACCGGCCCGTGCTGCTGAAGATGGAGCTGAAGGACGGCTTCAACGACAAGGGGGGCCGCGGCCCGGACGAGTTCGACGCGCTGGTGCGCGGCAAGCTGGGGGACGCGGTCTTCGGGCCCGGCGACCTGATCGGGGACCACGCGACGCTGGACGAGGCGGTACGCGCCGACGGCTGGCCGGAGCGGTCGGCGCTCGCCGGCAAGTTCCTGATCGAGCTGATACCCGGCACGGTCGAGGAGGGCAATCCGGCCGACAGCCTCTGGACCGACCGCGAGTACGCCACCCACCTGCGCACCCTCGCGGGCCAGGGCAAGCTGGGCACCGCCACCGCCTTCCCCGCCGTGCACGGCGCCGAGTCCGGTGACCCCCGCTCCCGCTACACCGACCCCGCGCTGCGCCCCTGGTTCGTGGTCTTCGACGGCGATGCCACCGCGTACACGGGCGGCATCGACACCGGCTGGTACGACACCCGGCACTACCTCCTGATCATGACCGACGCGCACAACGTCGCCCCCGCCATCGACGGCACCAGGCCGACCGAGCTGCAGGCCAGGGAGCGGGTGGCGCTGCTGGCCAAGGCGCACGCCAGCGTGCTCACCGCCGACTGGTACCCGCTGCCGCAGGTGCTGGGAGAGGTGGTGCCGCGCGGCTGAAACGGGCCGGTACCGGGCCGGGGGATGTTGTACAGGTTTCAAGCACTGTGTATGGTCGGAGCGTGGCTTGAACTTTCAAGTACATGGCTTTCGAGCACCCCCGATCCGACTGGGAGAGCACGTATGACGTCCCCCGCCATGACCGTCGTCCGTTCCGACGTGTCCGGCCCGCCGGCGCCCCGGCCCGCCCACGACCTGGGCCTGCTGCTCCTGCGGCTCGCCGTCGGCCTCACCATGGCGGCGCACGGCTCGCAGAAGCTCTTCGGCTGGTTCGGCGGGCCGGGGCTGGAGGGCACCGGCCAGTTCTTCACCATGAGCGGCTACCCCTCCGGCAAGGCGATGGCCGTGGTCGCCGGGCTCACCGAGACCCTCGGCGGCCTCGGCCTCGCGCTCGGCCTGCTCACCCCGCTCGCCGGCGCGGCAGTCCTCGGCACGATGGTGAACGCGCTGGCCGTGAAGTGGGGCGGCGGCTTCTTCGCGCCCAAGGGCGTCGAGTACGAGCTGCTGCTCACCGTGGCCGCCGCCGCGCTCACCCTCACCGGGCCCGGCCGCTGGGCCGCCGACCGCCTGCTGCCCGGCCTGCGCCGCGAGCGCGCGGCCTACGGCATCGCCGCCGTCGCCCTCGGCGTGGTCGTGGCCTTCGTCGTCCTGCTGCTGCGCAAGTGAGTGAGCGGCGGGCCCCGGGGCCCGCCGCGCGAGACTGGTAACCAGACCGACAAGGGAGGCAGTCATGCCCGTACGCCGTCTGAACCACGCGGTGCTCTACGTCCGCGAGCTGGACCGTTCCGTCGCCTTCTACACGGACGTCCTCGGCTTCAGTGTGGAGACCGAGATCCCCGCGCGGGCCGCCTTCCTGCGTGCCGAGGACACTCAGAACGACCATGACCTCGGCCTGTTCGCCGTCGGTGGCCAGGCGCCGGGGCCCGAGCACGGCCGGGTGGGCCTGTACCACCTGGCCTGGGAGGTCGGCACGCTCGGCGAGCTCGCCGACACGGCCGCCCGGCTGCGGGCCGCCGACGCGCTCGTCGGCGCCAGCGACCACCTCGTCTCCAAGTCCCTGTACGCCAAGGACCCGGACGGCAACGAGTTCGAGGTGATGTGGCGGGTGCCGCGCGAGGACTGGCCGGGCCCGGAGGAGGGCGGCGGCCGGGTCCTCCCGCTCGACCTGGACGCGGCGCTCCGCCGCTGGGGCCCCGACCTGGTGACCGGGGCGGCGGCGGGCTCGGCCACGTGAACGGCGCGGTGCGGCCGGTCCCCGGCCTAGGGAAGTAGATCCTTCAACGGCTGTACCGCGTCGACACTGCGCAGCCATGGATCGTCGAAATCCCACACCAGGAAGAGCAGGAAGGCGATCAGGGCGGTGAAGACCCCCGCCATCAGCAGTTCCCGTCCTGAACGCCGGATCTGCAGCGTGAAGATCAGGCTGACCGTGACCGCCGCGCCCGCGAGGAGACCGAACCACACCACCGGCGGCATCGTCGGCCCGGCGCTCTGCCCACGGGCGGCCCGCGCGCCGTCCGCCACCGCGACCTGGTCGACCAGCGGCTGGTAGGACTGGTTCTCGAAGTCGCTGCGCGGGTGGTAGTCGGTCACGTCGGCGCGCACCTTCTGGAGCAGCGCGGTCCCGGTGGGCGTCAGCTCGCCCTCCTGGGTCATCACCGGCCACTCCTTGTGCACCACGTGCGAGACATAGGCGTTCACGTCGGTGCGGATACGGTCGCGTACCGGCTCCGGATACGCCCGGGCCCGCGCACTCACCTCGTGCAGCGCCTGCGCCTCCGTGCGGACCGTGTCCTCCGCCGCGCTCCGCGACTCCCACACGCCCGCGATGGCCAGCCCCAGCACGATCGCGTAGACCACCCCGATCATCATCGTCATGTACTCGATGACGTCGGGCGTCTCGGACGGGTCGTCCTCCTCCTCGTTGATCCGCCGCTGGTTCAGGACGGTGACGAGCAGCACGACGCCGCAGGCCGCGGCGATCGCGAGGCCGAGCACCAGCCATTCCGACATGGAGACCTCCAAGAGGACGTACGAAACGAGGAGCAGGGGTCAGGAACGGCGGCCGCCGGACCCGGAGGAGCTGGGACGCAGCACGGCGGCGGCCAGCACGGCCGGGGCCATGATCAGCAGCATCGTCGTGACCAGCGAGCGGCCGGCCCGCGCCTTCTGGCCGGTGACCGCGTACGACCGGGGCGTCAGGGACGGCGTCGGCTTCGGCGCCTCGGAGGTCGGTGGCGGTGTGGAGGGCGGCTTCGGCCGCGGCGCGGGCGGCGGTGCCGGCGCGGGCGGTGGCGGTGCCGGCCGGGGTGGCGGCGCCGTCGTGGCCGGCGGTGCCGGTGCGGGCGGCGTGGGCCGCGGCGGTGGTGGTGGCTTCGGGGGCGGCGGCTTCGGCGCGGGCGGCCGGGGTGTCGGCGACGTACAGGGCCAGTGCCAGCCGTCCGGCAGCCCGGGCACCCCGGTCGGAGCCGTCACCGGCGGCTTCGTCCCGGCATAGGAACAGTTGTCGCCGTGCGCGGCCGCCGACGGCGCCCAGCCCACCCCTGCCACGAACGCGGCGGCCGCCAGGGCCAGTCCCGCGCGATGCGATCGGTACACGGCGAGAGGCTGCGCAGCCCCGCGCGCCATCAAGCGTCCCGTACGGGTGATTCCCCTGATAGTGCGGATTACCGTACGGTCGGGTGCGTGACGGCTGCCGAGGTGTTCACGCCCCAGACCTACGCCACCGGCGTCCCCTACGCGCTCTTCCGCGAACTGCGTCTGACCAGCCCGGTCGGCTGGATCGAGGAGCCCGCGGTGGGCGGCTGGCCGGCCGGCCCCGGCTACTGGGCGGTGCTGCGGCACGCGGACGTGAAGCATGTCCTGCGTACCCCGGAGGTGTTCTCCTCGTACGCGGGTGCGACCCAGATCCGGGATCCCGACAGTGCGCGGGACCTCGCGTTCGTCCGGGCAATGATGCTGAACCAGGACCCGCCGGACCACTCCCGTATCCGCAAGGTCGTCGCCGCGGCCTTCACTCCGCGCGCCGTACGGGAGTTGGAGGCCGTCATCGACGCGCGCGCCGCCGAGCTCGTGGGGCAGGTCGCCGAGGCGGACTCAGCGGACTTCGTCGAGGTCGCGGCCGACCTGCCGGTGTGGACGCTGGCGCACGTCATGGGCGTGCCGGACGAGGACCGGCGGCTGCTCTTCGACTGGTCGAGCCGCGTCATCGGCTACCAGGACAGCGAGTACGCGGAGTTGAGCACGGCAGACCCCGCGACGCTGAGCCCCATGGGGCGGGCCGCGCTGGACCGCCGTCCGCGTACCCTGATCCGCCCCGACGGCCGCCCGGTGAACCCGCGCTCCCGTGAAGCGCTCGCCGACATGTTCGCGTACGCCCACGCGCTCGCCGAACAGCCGCGGCCCGGCACGGTGATGGCCCACATGAGGGAGGGCGGCCTGACCCGCGAGGAGTTCGAGAACATGTTCTTCCTCTTCGCGGTGGCCGGGAACGAAACGCTGCGCAACGGCATTCCGGGCGGGCTGTACACGCTGCTGTGCCATCGGGAGCAGTTCGAACGGCTCCGGAGAGAGCGTGAGTTGATCCCCGCGGCCGTCGAGGAGATGCTGCGCTACTGGCCGCCGGTGATGGACTTCCGGCGGACCGCAGTACGCGACGTGGAGCTGGGCGGTCGGCGCATCCGGGCGGGCGAGAAGGTCGTGGTGTACCACGCCTCCGCCAACCGCGACGGGGCCGTCTTCGCCGACCCCGACCGCTTCGACATCACGCGCAGCCCGAACGACCACGTCAGCTTCGGCTTCGGTCCGCACTTCTGCCTCGGCTCGCACCTCGCCCGGGTACAGATGCGGGCCGTGCTGCGGCACGTGCTGGACCGGCTGCCCGGCCTCGAACTCGCCGGGGAGCCGGTCCGGCTGGTCTCCAACTTCCAGAACGGGCTCAAGCACCTGCCCGTACGGGCCTGAGAAGCGTTACCGCCGTACGGCCAGTGACAGCGCGAAGCGGGCCGCCCCGTCCGTCCACCAGTCGCGCAAGTCCAGCCCGGCGGCGTCCAGTTCGGCGCGCACGCCCTCCTTGCGGAACTTCGCGGAGACCTCCGTGCGCACCTCCTCGCCTTCCGCGAAGTGCACCGCGAGGTCCAGCGCCGGGATCTTCACGGTCTGGTCCTTCAAGGACCGCAGCCGCATCTCGATCCACTCCCGCTCGGCGTCCCACACTGCGCGGTGCGCGAACTGCGCCGGGTCGAAGTCGGCGGCCAGCTCGCGGTTGATGACGGTGAGCACGTTCTTGTTGAACTCCGCCGTGACGCCCTGGCTGTCGTCGTACGCGGCCAGCAGCGTCCCCTCGTCCTTGACCAGGTCCGTGCCGAGCAGCAGCGCGTCGCCGGGCTCCAGCAGGTCGCGCACGGACTGCAGGAAGCCGGTCCGCTCGGCGGGGAGCAGATTGCCGATGGTGCCGCCGAGGAAGGCCAGCAGCCGCGGCCCGGGCGCGTCGGGCAGCTCCAGGCCGCCCTGGAAGTCGGCCACCAGCGCGTGCACGGTGAGGCCGGGGTGCTCGGCGAGCAGCGCCTCGCCCGCCGCGGCCAGCGCGCTCTCACTGACGTCGACGGGCACGTAGGTGTGCAGCCGGGTGAGCGCGTCCAGCAGGTGCCGGGTCTTCTCCGAGGAGCCGGAGCCCAGCTCGATCAGGGTGCGGGCCCCGGTGGCGGTGGCGATCTGCCCGGCGCGGGCCAGCAGGATCTCCCGCTCGGCGCGGGTCGGGTAGTACTCGGGCAGTGCGGTGATGTCCTCGAAGAGGTCGCTGCCCCGGGCGTCGTAGAACCACTTCGGCGGCAGGGTCTTGGGACTGCTGGTCAGGCCCTGGGCGACGTCGGTACGAAGGGCGGCGGTGGTGGTATCGGGGGGCAGCGTACGAGTGATGGCGAGGGGACTCACGCGACGGGCTCCTTGAGCGGGGTGAGCAGGACATCGGTACGGGTGGCGGCCAGCAGGGTGCGGTCGGGGACCTCGGTCCAGTCGTCCCCGTCGTCGGAGGGTTCGGAGGCGACCAGCATGCCGGGCGCGGGGCCCGGCAAGGGGCGGTGGAAGAGCGTGTCGCCCCAGGTGGTGGCGGTGATCGTGACGCCGTCGGTGAGCAGCAGGTTCAGCCGGGAGCCGGGGGCCGCGGCGGCCACCTCGGTCACCGTCTCGGACAGCGCCTCGGAGGCGTCGGCGCCCTGCTCCAGGCGGTGCTTCACCAGCGCCCAGAGGAACGCGGCGTCGCAGCGCGCCTCCAGGCCGAGCAGCGCCTCGGAGGGCAGCCCGGCGGCCGGCGCGCCGAGCGAGCCGGGCCAGCCGCTGACCGCGCCGTTGTGGCTGAAGAGCCACCGGCCGCCGGCGAACGGCGCCGCCGCGGCCTCGCCGTCCGGGCAGGCGAGGGTGGCGTCGCGTACGGCGGCCAGCACGGCGTCGCTGCGGACGACCCGGGCGAGGTCGGGCAGGCAGGCGTCCGCCCAGATGGGCCCTGCGCGGCGGTAGCGGGCCGGCACGGGGTCGCCGGGCGCGTACCAGCCGACGCCGAAGCCGTCCGCGTTGACCGTGCCGTACTTCTGGCGGCGGGGCGCCCAGGACTGCCGGTAGAGGCTGTGCTCGGGCGCGGTGAGGAGGTCGCCGAGCGGGACGTCGGGGCCGAGGTAGGCGAGGTGACGGCACATCAGGCGCGCCTCCCTCTGCGGTCCCGGGCCCTCACGCGTCCTCCGGGCCCGCGTCGCGGGCGGTGCGGAAGCCGGCGAAGATCTGCCGGCGGACCGGCAGGTCCCAATTGCGGAACGTGCCGCGGCAGGCCACCGGGGCCACCGCGAACGACCCGCCGCGCAGCACCTTGTACGCGCCGCCGAAGAACACCTCGGAGTACTCGCGGTAGGGGAACGCCTGGAAGCCCGGGTACGGCAGGAAGTCCCCGGAGGTCCACTCCCACACGTCCCCGATGAGCTGCCGGACGCCCAGCGGCGACTGGCCCTCGGGGTAGCTGCCCACGGGGGCCGGGCGCAGATGGCGCTGGCCCAGGTTGGCGTGCTCGGGGCCGGGGTCCTCGTCGCCCCAGGGGTAGCGGTGGCTGTACCCGGTACGCGGGTCCCAGCGGGCGGCCTTCTCCCACTCGGCCTCCGAGGGCAGCCGGCGCCCGGCCCAGCGCGCGTACGCGTCCGCCTCGTACCAGCTCACATGCAGAACCGGTTCTTCAGGAGCGACCGGCTCGGTGACGCCGAAGCTGCGGCGGACCCAACCGCTGCCCTCCCGCCGCCAGAACAGCGGCGCTTCGAGGTTGTTCTCGCACACCATCCGCCAGCCCTCGGGTGCCCACCAGCGCGACTCCCGGTAGCCGCCGTCCTCGATGAACCACTGATACGCGGCGTTGCTCACCGGCATCGTGTCGATCCGGAAGGCGGGCAGCAGCCGGTGGTGCGCGGGGCGTTCGTTGTCCAGCGCCCACGGCTCGCGGGAGGTGCCCATCGTGAAGTGGCCGCCCGGCACCAGCACCTCGGGGCCCACCACGCCCTCGGCGGTGTCCGGCGGCGGGGGAGCGGTGAGCGCGGCCGGGCCGCGCCGCAGCTGGTGGGTGATGAGCATCGTCTCGTCGTGCTGCTGCTCGTGCTGCGCGACCATGCCGAACGCGAACGCCTGCTCCAACAGCCGGTCGCCGTGCAGCGGGGTCTTCTCCAGGACGTCCAGCACCCGGCCGCGTACTTCGTCGACATAGTTGTGCGCCTCGGCGGGGGCCAACAGCGGCAGCGAGGGCCGCTCGGCCCGGGGGTGCTCGAACGCGTCGTAGACCGAGTCGATCTCCGGGCGCAGCGCCTCCAGCCCGCCGACCGCCCGCATCAGCCACTGCTCCTCCTGGTTGCCTATGTGGGCGAGGTCCCACACCAGGGGCGACATCAGGGGCGAGTGCTGGGCGGTCAGGTCGGGCTCGTCGACGCACGTGGTCAGCGCCTGCGTACGGGCGCGGGCGGCGAGCAGCGCCGACGCCGCGCGGTCCCGGAGCTTTTCGGGATCGTGGATCACTGGCTGTCCTTCCCTGGGATGCGCTCGACGGTGCGGGCGTACTCCGCGGCGAGCGCCGCTTCCTGGGCGTCGGCGGCGCGCCGGGCCGCCGGGCTCTCCGTGGGCGCGGGGGCGTACTCGGGCGCCGCGTACGCCGCGTCCAGGAGGTCGTCGGCCGGGCAGCGGCCCTGCGCCACATAGCGCTCGATGAACTCCTCGACGGCGGCGAGCACGTCGGGCCCTGCGCCGAGCCGGGGCAGCGCCTCACGGGCCGCCGCGAAGCAGGCCGTCGCGGCGGCGGCCAGCTCCGGGTCGGTCAGCCCGTGCCGGGCGGCGCGCCGCCACAGCGGGTTGCGCGGCGCGGGGCGGTCGCCCGCGGTCTCGGCGAGCGGCTTGACGGCGCGGTACGCGGTCTCCGCGGCCTCGGGGTCGTCGAACAGGGCCGCGGTCACGGCGAGCGGCACGATCCAGCCGTCGCCCGGCTGCGCGTCGATCATGCGCAGTTCGAGGTGGCCGCGCGGCCGGACCGGCGGGAAGAGCGTGGTGACGTGGTACGCGAAGTCCTCCATCGTGGGCGCCCGTGGCGCTTTCGTGCGGACCCAGTCACGGAAGGACAGGCCCTCGGGCGCGTCCCACGGCCCGTCCGTCGCCCGCAGGCACATCACGGGCGCGTCCAGCGCGTATGCCGTCCACGCCGCGCGGGGATCCGGGCCGTCAGCGGGGGCGAGGGTGCGGGCCGGGTCGAGCTGGGTCCAGATGGCCTGGCGCGTGGAGCGGTAGCCCGTCGGGCACCCCTCGCTGGTGGGGGAGTTGGCGAAGGCCGCGCAGAGCACGGCACCGAGGAGGTGGGCCAGGCGCCAGCGCCGGCCGTGCCCGAGCGGCCCCGGCTCCTCGTGCCCGGCGTCCAGGCAGACCTGTACGGAGGCGGTGCCGCACATCATGGAGCGCCCGGCCGGCCCCCAGCGGTCGAAGTACGCCTCCATCGCGTCGTAGCGGGGCTCGTCGAGGATGCGGTGCGGTGGGTGCCAGGGGTTGTGGCCGTGGCCCGCCAGGCTCAGGTCCATGGCACGCAGCGCGGTGCGCACCAGCGCCAGGTCCGCCGAGACGGCCGTGATGCAGTCGGTGAGGGAGGCGGCGGGGAGCGAGCTGAGCTCCAGCTGCCCGCCCGGCTCGAAGGTCAGGAGGGACCGCAGGGGGAGCGCGCGCAGGGCGGTCATCGCGCTGCGGACGCGTTCGCGCGGCAGGGGACATCGGGGGTTGCGCGCGTCGTGGACGAGATACTCGATCTCGACCCCGAGGCGCTGCGGGGGCCCGGTCTTGAAGCAGATGCCGTGCAGATGGGCTGCCAGCTCCGCTTCCGAGACCGCGCGCTGTACGGACATGGACTTCCACTCCCTCCATGGCCGGCCGGGCGGCCGGACGCAGGCTCCCACCTAAGCGGGTGCGAGCGGCGCACTCAAGGGCGCATCAGCGCCCGGCAGAGCACGTGCCGCGCACGGCCCGCGGGGCGTCGCGCCGGAGCACGACGGCGCGCCCGCACGGGGAGTCTCTCACTGCCGATACCCCGCCAGGAAGCGTCCGATGCGGCTGATGGCGGCGTCGAGGTCGTCGGCGTACGGGAGTGTCAGGATACGGAAGTGATCAGGGCGCGGCCAGTTGAAGCCGGTGCCCTGCACCACCTGGATCTTCTCCCGCAGCAGCAGGTCGAGCACGAACTTCTCGTCGTCGTGGATCTTGTGCACGGCCGGGTCCAGGCGCGGGAAGGCGTAGATCGCGCCCTTGGGCTTCACGCACGACACGCCCGGGATCTCGTTCAGGCGTTCCCACGCCCGGTCGCGCTGCTCGCGCAGCCGGCCGCCGGGGAGCACCAGGTCATTGATCGACTGCCGGCCGCCGAGCGCCGCCTGGATGGCGTACTGCGCCGGGGCGTTCGGGCACAGCCGCATCGAGGCCAGCGTGCCGAGCCCCTCCAGGTAGTCGGCGGCGTGCTGCGTGGGTCCGGAGACCACCAGCCAGCCGGACCGGAAGCCGGCCACGCGGTACGCCTTGGAGAGCCCGCTGAAGGTGAGGCAGACCAGGTCGGGGGCGAGCACCGCGGCGTTGTGGTGCACCTCGCCGTCGTACAGGATGCGGTCGTAGATCTCGTCGGCGAAGACCATCAGGCCGTGCCGCCGGGCCAGGTCGAGCATGCCTTCCAGCAGCTCGCGCGGGTAGACGGCACCGGTCGGGTTGTTGGGGTTGATGATGACCATCGCCCGCGTCCGGTCGGTGATCTTCGCGGCCATGTCGTCCAGGTCCGGCAGCCAGTCGGCGGACTCGTCGCACAGGTAGTGCACCGCCTTGCCGCCCGCGAGCGTCGTCACCGCGGTCCACAGCGGGAAGTCCGGGGCGGGGATCAGTACCTCGTCGCCGTCGTCCAGCAGCGCCTGGACCGCCATCGAGACCAGCTCCGAGACGCCGTTCCCCAGGTAGACGTCGTCCACGCCGACCTCGGTGAGGCCGAGCGACTGGTAGTGCTGGGCGACGGCCCGGCGCGCCGAGAGGATGCCGCGGGACTCCGTGTAGCCGTGCGCCCGCGACAGGTTGCGCACCACGTCCTGCAGGATCTCCTCGGGCGCCTCGAAGCCGAAGAGCGCGGGATTACCGGTGTTCAGCCGCAGCACGCTGTGCCCGGCCTCCTCCAGCGCGTCGGCGTGCTCGATCACCGGCCCGCGGATCTCGTAACAGACGTCGGCCATCTTGCTCGACTGCTTGAACTCCATGCGGCGGCCTCCCGGTCCCTCGCTCGCCGCGGCGCGGCGCATCGATGGTTCTCCTTGGTTTTACCAAGTGCGGACTTGGAAAGTCCAACCTCTTGTCTATGCTGGGATCATGCCGCGCCGAAGTTATGACCAGTACTGCGCCGTCGCCCGCGCCCTGGACGCCGTGGGCGACCGCTGGACCCTGCTGATCGTCCGGGAGCTGCTGGCCGGGGCCCGGCGCTACACGGACCTGCACGCCGACCTGCCGGGCGTCAGCACGGACATGCTCGCCGGGCGCTTGAAGGACATGGAGCGCGACGGCCTGGCCGTCCGCCGCAGACTCGACCCGCCCGCCGCGGCGTTCGTCTACGAACTCACCCCGCGCGGCCGCGCTCTGCTCCCCGTCCTCACCGCGCTGGCCGACTGGGGCGCGGCGGACCTCGGCGCGCCGCGGCCGACCGACGCGGTCCGGGCCCACTGGTTCGCCGTACCGCTCATGCCCCGGCTCGCCCGGCACTTCGCCGCGCAACGGCCGCAGGGCGCCCCTGTACGGGTCGTGGAAGTCCGGCTGGACGAGGGGACGTTCCACGTCACGCTGGGCGCGGAGACGGGCGCACAGGCGGATCACGGCTACACGGACGGGCCGGCCCCGGCACCCGACGTCGTACTGGAGCTGGACGCGGCGGCCTGCGCCGAGGTGATCTACGATCGGCTCTCACTCGCCCACGGCATCGACACCGGCCGCATCCGGGTGACGGCCGGCGGCGAACCGGCCGGCGTCACGGCGGCGACCGCACGCACAGCGACGGGATGACACATGGGAACGGCACCCCTGGCGGTCTTCGACCTCGACAACACCCTTGCGGGCACGGCGCACCGGCAGCACTTCCTGGAGCAGCGGCCGCGCGACTGGGACGGGTTCTTCGCCGCGGCCCCCGAAGACCCGCCGCTCCCCGAAGGCATCGCGCTGGCCCTGGAGAGCGCCGCGGAGTGCGAGATCGTGTACCTGACCGGGCGGCCCGAGCGGTGCCGCGCCGACACCCTGGAGTGGCTGACGCGACATGGCCTCCCCGAGGGCCGCGTCTGGATGCGTCCCTCCGGTGACCGCCGCCCGGCCCGCCACACCAAGCTGGAACTGCTGCGCAAGCTGGCGCGCGGCCGTGAGGTCCGCGTGGTCGTGGACGACGACGAACTGGTCTGCGACGCGGTCGAAGCGGCCGGCTTCCCCGTCGTACGGGCCGGCTGGGCCGCCCGCTCGGCCGCCCTGAAGGACGCCCAGGAGCGCGAGGGCCGCACCTGAAGGAGCGCGCCGCTCAGGAGTGGCCCGTGGGCCGCGCCCGTACGTGCACCCGCTCGCCCTGGGGGCCGAACAGGCAGAGGTACTCCACCGGTTCGGGGCCCGCGCTGGCGAAGCCGTGCGGGGTGCGCGTGTCGAACTCGGCGGCCTCGCCCGCGCCGAGCACGAGGTCGTGCTCGGCCAGCGCCAGCCGCAGCCGGCCGGAGAGCACGTAGAGCCATTCGTAGCCCTCGTGGCTCCGCTGCTCGGGCCGCGGGGCGTCGGACCGGCCCGCGGGCAGGATCAGCTTGTAGGCGTGCAGGCCTCCGAGGTGGCGGGTGAGCGGCACGAAGGTGTGGCCGTTCTTGACGATCGGGCGCGGGTGGATGCGGGGATCGCCGGTGGGCGGCGCGCCGACCAGCTCGTCCAGCGGGACGCCGTGCGCCTTGGCCAGCGGCAGCAGCAGCTCCAGGGTGGGCCTGCGCTGCCCGGACTCCAGGCGGGAGAGCGTGCTGACGGAGATGCCGGTGGTCTCGCTCAGCGCGGTCAGGGTGGTGCCGCGGTCCCGGCGCAGCGCGCGGAGCCGGGGGCCGACGGCGGTGAGCACGTCGGCGAGGTCGTCGTCTGCCATGGCTCTATTTGCCGTTTCGGCAAGAAACTTTGTCAAGTCGTCGGCGCGGTCCGAACATCGGCAGGGAAGCAGCGAGAACCCGCAACGAAGGAGCGTGTGCCGATGACCGATACGCAGATCTCGGACGAGGAGTTCTGGAACGCCCGGTACGCCGAGAGCGACCGGATCTGGAGCGGCGAGCCCAATACGGCACTGGTCCGGGAGGTCGCGGGCCTGACCCCGGGGCGGGCCCTGGACCTGGGCTGCGGGGAAGGCGGCGACGCGATCTGGCTGGCCCGGCAGGGCTGGCGGGTCACCGCCGTCGACGTCTCCCGTGTGGCGCTGGACCGGGCCGCCGGGCACGCGGCGGCCGAAGGCGTCGCGGACCGCATCGACTGGCAGCGCCACACCCTGGGCGAGACCTTCCCCGAAGGCACCTTCGACCTGGTCTCGGCGCACTTCCTGCACACCTTCGGCGCCCTGCCGCGGGAGGAAGTGCTGCGGACCGCCGCCGGTGCGGTGGCGCCGGGCGGGGTGCTCCTCGTGGTCAGCCACTCCGGACCGCCCCCGTGGGAGCCCGACGCGCACCCCGAAGTCCACCTCCCCGCGGCCCAAGAGGTGCTGGCCGACCTGCGGCTGGCGGAGGGGGAGTGGGAGGTGCTCGTCTGCGAGGAGCACGAGCGCACCCAGACCGCCCCGGACGGACAGCAGGTCGTCCGGATCGACAACACCGTGAAGGTGCGGCGCACGGCGGGCTGACCACCGTTCCCGATTGCCCCTCCGATACCTGTTCCCTCACGCATACCGACCGCTTAGTATGCCGATGGCACCGAGGCCACCGACGTCGTGAGGGGAAGCTCAGTGAAGGCATGGCGGGTACACGCGAACGGCGAGCCACGCGAGGTGATGCGGCTGGACGAGGTCCCGGACCCACAGCCGGGCCCCGGACAGCTGCTCCTCCGGGTGAAGGCCGCGAACGTCAACTTCCCCGACGCGCTGCTCTGCCGCGGCCAGTACCAGGTACGCCCGCCGCTGCCGTTCACGCCGGGCGTGGAGATCTGCGGCGAGGTGATCGCCGCCGGTGACGGCGCCGACGTCGCCGTCGGCACCCGCGTACTGGCGCAGCCGCCGCTGCCGGACGGCGGGTTCGCCGAACTGGCCGTGGTGGACGCCAAGTCCGTCCTCCCGGCGCCGGACGCGCTGGACGACGCCGAGGCCGCAGCCCTGCACATCGGTTACCAGACCGGCTGGTTCGCGCTGCACCGCCGCGCGCACCTCCAGGCCGGCGAGACGTTGCTGGTGCACGCGGCGGCGGGCGGCGTCGGCAGCGCCGCCGTCCAGCTCGGCCGGGC